>JBGPXQ010000079.1:0-9404 GCA_041492805.1 Terriglobia bacterium
CCTGCCGCCAGCTCTGCTCGGGGGCCGTCAGCGCGTGGTGGCACGCGAAGCATTGCAATTCGGAATACTCCGGCCAGTTCTTGCCCTTTGCGCGCCACGCGATCCGCTCCATGGACGCGCGGAGCTGTACGGCTTGCCCCGTGCCCCAATCGCGCATGCCGGTCCAGGCGTCGTTTTCCGCAACCACTCCCGGAGCGCTTTCTCGCGGCGTCTTCCAGTGTCGCGGCATCACGGAGGAGAAGGAATCGAGTTCGAAGTACAAATCAGGGTGGCCGGCAGCGATCATCTCGTGGTCCACGAATTTCTCCTGAGTGCCGAGGTGGCACGACAGGCACTTCTCTGTGCGGCGGACAAGATTTCGCGTGTCATACATCCCCGCGGAGACCGACTGCTCGTGGGTCCAGTTGCGTGTCGTGTGCGGCCCGAGCCACGCCGACGCGGGCCCGTGGCAGCTCTCGCACGTGACCCCTTCATTCAGTTCGAACGTCTTAGCGCGCGCGTCGGCAGGCACGTCGAGCGCGTGGCAGGCAAGACACCTCACCGCCTGCTCGGACTTGCCCAAGCCAAGAATCCGCCCCATGCGCTCACCCACCGGACCCGTGAGGGCATTGAAAGCCTTCGCGTGCTTGTCCTTCACGACCCAGATGCTGTATTCATTTTGAAATATGCGGTTATCGGCGCGAGGCTTTACGCTGCCGTGGCAACTGGTGGAGCTGCACGAGCCCGGCCCAGTGTACTTGCTGGTCTCAGCGGGAAGCCCTGCGGCGCGCGCCGCAGGAGTGGCGGCAAAAAAAATCGCGCCGTACAAAATGACGGCGCATCGCAGTGGCAAATGCTTGCCCTCAGGCCTGATTCTCATTCGTTCGCTCAAATGGAGCGCAACCCCGGTCGCGCGAGCCGTAGCGCTGGCTCGCGTCAGAATTTCTTATACTGCCCGTGCCACGCGAAGTCAACGAATGTGCCGTTGCCTGTTTCGTGCCCGCTATGGAAAACTCCCGCCGGGTGAGGATGGACTCAACGTCCGGGGTCTGTTATATGAAATCTGGCCAATTATTCCGGCGGGCTCCAAGTGGAGCCCGCACCCGTTGGCAGCACGCGGTTCGAGAGGCTACGCTTCCCCGGAGCATGGCATTGATTTTCGAAGAACTGAAACAAATCCAACGGCAGCCCAACGGCGCGCCAGTTGCGGCGGAAGAACTCCTTCAATTATCCGTTTTTAAAGACGTGTCGCCGCAGTTCCTCAAGAAAAACGCAAATGCGACCGTTTGGCGCCACTTCAAGCGCGGCGAAATCGTGTGCCGCGAAGGCGAATACGGCTCGACGGCATTTTACATTCTCGATGGCAAGGCCAGCGTGCAACTGGCAAGCCCGATGGCGCACGTGAAAGCCCAGGGCGGCCCCAGCGGATTTTTCGGAAGACTGACCAGCCGGCTCACCAGCCGTCTGGCCGCCCGGCAGGAAGACCGCCGCGAAGAAGAAGTGGACCGAAGGTCGATTCCAATCGATGCTCCCGTGGACCTGGCCTACGACCATCCCGTCGCGGAACTCGGCCCAGGCGAATTATTCGGCGAAATGACCTGCATGAATTACTACCCGCGATCCGCAACAGTGCGCGCCGAAACCGATTGCACGATGCTCGAGATGCTGCGCAACGTCCTCGACGTCCTGCAAAAGAGCAAACCCTTCCGGGCGCAACTCGACCAGACTTACCGCCAGCGCGCCCTTGATTCGCACTTACGGAACGTCACGATCTTCCGCGGCCTCACACAGGACTTTATCGACTATCTCCGCGACCGGGTCGAATTACTGCGATTCACACCGGGGCAGGTGATCTGCAAGCAGGGGGAACCCGCGGATAGTTTCTATTTGGTGCGTCTGGGATTTGTGAAAATTTCGGAAGCGTATCCAGGCGGGGAGCTGGTTCTGGCGTATTTATCACGCGGCGATTATTTTGGCGAGATCGGGCTTCTGGGGGGCGGCGGGCGAACCGCGACCTGCACGGCGCTCGACCATGTTGAGCTCGTCCGCATCTCCGCCGAAGACTTTCGCGCGATGGTGGAGAAGTTCCCCGACGTGCGGCTCGGCCTGGAAAACATCGCCCGCGAACGCCAGGAGGCGAACCAGGAGCGCTTGCGCATGGTGCGCAGCGTTCCCCTCGAGCGGTTCCTCGCGCAAGGATTGATGGAGGCGCAGAGCCTGCTGGTTCTGGATCTCGACAAGTGCACGCGATGTGATGCCTGCGTGACTGCCTGCGCCGATTCGCACGATGGCGTGACGCGCCTGGTCCGTGAGGGGCTTCGGTTCGAGAACTTTCTCATAGCAACGTCCTGCCGGCAGTGCCGCGACCCGCTCTGCATGGTGGGCTGTCCGGTTGGCGCAATCCGCCGGCGCAATTCACTCGAGGTCATCATTGAAGACTGGTGCGTCGGCTGCGGCTTGTGCGCGAAAAATTGCCCGTACGGGAACATCAACCTGCATTCGTTCAATGTAGAGACCGAGGATCATGAAAATCCGGGGCACAAGAAGGCAGTCGTCCAGAAGAAGGCGACGTCCTGCGATCTTTGCACTGAACATGCAGAGCCAAGCTGCGTCTACGCATGCCCGCACGATGCGGCGCATCGCGTGGAGCCGCGTGATTTCTTCGCAGGCACATTGGGGCAGCGGCTGGGAAGGGCAGAGAAACGCTAGCATGTTCTGTGGAATGGTGCGAGACGGCTTTGCGAATTGATCACACCCATAAGAACTGGCTCGTTGCGTCGCTCGGGATCTTCGGCGTCTCGGCCTTGCTCTATGGCATCTACCGCATTCCTGCGTCAGGCGGATCCATGGGAGGCACGGCGCTGGGCCTGGCGTTCGGCAGCGCCGGTCTTGCGTTTATGATTTTCGCTGCGCTGCTTGGTGCGCGAAAGAAGGTTCCCGTCTGGCGCGTCGGCCGGGCGCAGACCTGGATGCGCGGGCACCTCTGGCTCGGCCTGTTGAGTCTGCCTATGATTGTGTTCCACTCCGGGTTTCGCTACGGGCATGGCCTGACCGCAGTGCTGATGACCCTGCTGATCATTGTAGTTGCGAGCGGGATCTTCGGAGCCGCGTTGCAACACTACATGCCGCGGGTGATGACGCGCGAAGTGACGATGGAAACCATCTACGAAGAAATCGACCATGTGCGCGCGCAACTCCGCGAAGAGGCTGAAGAATTGGTGACGCAGGCGACGGCCGAAAAGGAGAAAGCGGCAGCCGCGGGAACGCCGAGTTCGATTGTGACTTCCGCCGCCGCTGGCGGAGACGAGGCCGCACCATTGCGCAATTTTTTTGAGAGTGAGCTGGCGCCGTTTCTCGCAAATCCCAGTGCCCGGGGGCAGGCTCTCTCGGACGCAGCGCAGGCACGCAACGCGTTTGCACAGTTGAGAATGCTGGTTCCACCTGCGCTCCACACAACGATCGAGGATCTTGAAAGTATTTGCGAAGAGGAGCGCCAGCTCTCACTCCAGGCGCGGCTGCACCTGTGGTTGCACGGCTGGCTGCTGCTGCATATTCCCCTCTCGCTTGCATTGATCTTGCTTGGCGCCGTCCATGCCGTGATGGCGCTGCGATACTAGAGGACGACTGCTCGTGCCGCGAACACGCACAACCAAAAAGCTCGCGCAACGAATCGACCTGAATTACTTCAAGCGGGAGCATCCGCTGCGCCACTGGCGCTTCCTGCTTTCGGTGGCTCTCCCCGCGCTCGCGGTTGTTTGGCTTGCATGGTACGGCATACGGAGTGACCGCCGCGTGTACTCGGCGGGGAGTTTGTCTGCGGCACACGCGGTGCTGACAAAGCAGTGCGCCGCCTGCCACGTCACGCAGGGAGGCTTTTTCAGTGAGAAGGTCGCCGACCAGAAATGCCTGGCCTGTCACGACGGGTCGATCCATCACGCGGCGCAGGAATTCACTCCTTCCTGCGTGTCCTGCCACACGGATCATCGAGGGTCGATTCGCCTGGCTGCAACAAGTGACGCCGCTTGCACGCAATGCCACGCCGATCTACGGGTGCGGGCTCTCCTTTCTGGTGGGCTCCAAGTAGAGCCCAAACTCGTTGGAGCCAGCCAGAATTTAGTGGGGCGTGGCAGCTCAGCGAACTTTGTGCGCAACATTGACAGTTTCGAAGGCGATCATCCTGAATTCGCTGCGCTCCGCGCTGGCCAGAAGGATCCCGGTACCATTCAACTAAACCACTATCGCCACTTGCAGCCGAACCTCCTCGGACCAAACGGCAGCCGCGTGCAGATGGTGTGCACGGACTGTCACCGCTCGGCAACGGACGCGAATGCAGCGTGGCCCTACGGCGATCTGCAGAGCGAAACTGGAGCGGCAAAGAGCGTCTCCGCAAGCGGTGCGAAGCCTGATCCGCTTGTTTCTGGTTCGTCGCGGGCGTACATGGCCCCGGCGACTTTCGCGCACACATGCGCCGCGTGCCATTCCCTGCAATTTGACAAACGGCTCGCCGACGCGGTCCCGCACGACAAGCCAGAAGTGATCCACCCGTTCGTCGTGGAAAAGTTGCAGGCTTACATCGCAACGCATCCCGCCGATTTGCGCGTGCCGCGCGATCCGAGCCGCGACCTCCCGGAAAAGCCGATTCCTGCGGACTATCGCTTGCTGACGCCGCCAGAATGGGTGGCCGAGCGCACTGCCGAAGCCGAGCAGCTCCTATGGCGCAAGACGTGCAAACAGTGCCACACGCTTGTGTTTGCGGAAGGCGCAGCGCTGCCGAAAGTCGCGCCGTCGAACTTTACGGCCCGCTATATGCCGCACGCTAAGTTCGATCACTCACAGCATGGCCTCGTGGCCTGCACAAGTTGCCACGTCGCTGCAACGAACAGCCAGCAAACCTCCGACTTGCTGCTGCCGGGGATTGCGACCTGCCGCTCCTGTCACCGTCCCGGAACGGAAGCCGCCGAGTCGCGCTGCTTCGAATGCCATACGTATCACGACCCGGCCCAGCGCAAGCCAGTGCACAGCAATTTCTCGCTGACAGACTTCCTCGGCAGTTCGGTACCGGCCGTTATCCAAAAATAAAAAACTGAATTCTCGAAGATACGGGTCCCGGAAACGAGCGAAGAAATTCCCGGGTCTGAAGAGTCTGTATGGCAACCTGGGGCCGTGCCCTGTAGCGCTCGCCTTCAGGCGAGCATGTGCTTGAATCTACAGTGCCCGCCTGAAGG
Organism: Terriglobia bacterium; assembly: GCA_041492805.1. GTDB lineage: Bacteria > Acidobacteriota > Terriglobia > Acidiferrales > UBA7541 > Palsa-360. The sequence goes on from JBGPXQ010000079.1 coordinate 5,205, forward strand.
CGGGCTCTACAATAGCGTCTGAAATCTAGATTGCCACACAGGCTCTTCAGAGGCGGGGCCTTTCTTGTCGTCAGTGCAGCAGCGTGCGTATGCGGTCGAGTAACGATTGTGCGGAAGAATTCGCGGTCGCCGCAGGTCGCGGCGGGCCCGGGGGCGTGTCCGTGACGGTGTAGAGCTTGCCGTCGCGAAGATATAATTTCTCGGCCTCCGCGCGGTTGAGCGGGCGTGCGCCACGGCGCCCAAAGACAGCAAGCTGATTCCCGCTTTCATCAACAGCGCGGTCGCGGTCGATTCCGCGCGAGACCACCAGAGCCGGTCCAGCCGTGCGGTACGTCGCAATCAGTTTTGGTGTGGGCCGCGGGCTGAATCCGTAGGATTCGGAGGAATCTTCCGGCGAAACGACCTGAAGAATGCGCAGGCCATTACGCCCATCGGCGACATATGCAAAAACACTGGCGTCCACCGCACCAATTTTTACATCGTTCACATCATTCAATTTGCCGCCGGCCGTAAACACCTGGTCGAGCTGCGGGTGCTCAGGCTGTTCGACATTGACCAGCGCCACTCCATTCTTTCCCGCCGGGACATAAGCATACGTCCGCGAAACGGTGACGTTGCGTGCGTCCTCGACCGGCACGAATGCGCCCGGCACGATGCGCGGGCGCGCAAGATCGGTCACGTCGAGCACCTTCAGTCCCTGACGGTCCGCGACAAAGGCATAGCGAAACTGGACCGCAACGCCTTGCGCCTCCGCCAGATCGGGCGCGCCGATTTCCGCCGTCACGCGCGGCGCTAGAGGATTATCGAGGTCCACGACGACCAGCCCGCGATCGCACAAGATATAGGCGTATGTTCCTGCGATGGTGATACGGCGCGCGCCGTTGAGCACGCCGCCAGGATTGAACGTGGCCGCGCGGCCGATGAAATTATTTTGCGGATTTCCGTCAAGCAGCGTGCCGGCGCCGGGGTTCTTGCCTTTCAGGTCCGAGTTGCCAATGACCACCAGCCCTTCGTACTTGTCCGTCACATAGAGGAAGCCATACATCAAATGGATTTTCTGTTCTTCATTTTCCGGATTCTGAGTACGCAGGGGATCGACACCAAGAGTTGTCGGCGTCGCTACGGCTGTCGCGAAGCGCGTCTTTACGTACAGGCGCTGGCCGAGCGGAGACACGGGCGCAGTGACCATGCGCTCGGAGAAACCCTTGTTGTCGATGTTGGCGACGTCGAAGACGCGGAAACCGCCCGGACCAAGTGCTGCGTATGCGTATTCGCCGCGGAGTTGGACGTCGAGAACATTTCCCGGATGGTGGTACGCCGCTGTGAGTTCGCGTTTGCGCTCGACATGTTTGCGGAAATCGTCGGGATACGCCATCCGCTGAAGGTCGCTGCCGATGACGGCCTCCGGCTCATCGTGCTCCGCCGTCACGACGGCCTCGAATCCTTTGTTTCCCGTGGCGACGTACACGTAGCTCCCCATGAAGTTGACGAAGTTCGTGCCCTGCAGCAGCAACATCGACATCCAGGCGTTGTTGTCGCGCGCCGCTGAGACATGACAGTCGGTGCACGTCTTCGTCTCGCGCGCTCGCACGGTGTGCGGCACGAACGTGGAAAACGCCTGCCCGCTGAAACCCTCGGCCGAAACGGTTTGCTGTGTGTTGTAGAGCCATTCGCGGTTGGCGTTCTGCGAACTCACCAGAATTGCGCAGGAGGATCGCGCGGGCGCGATGCGGTGGCCGGTGACCGTGCCGTCCACGGCAAGCATGTAGCCGTCATCGCGAAGCACCTGAAAGTTGTACGAGGTCCAGTTGCGCGTCGTGAGCCCTTCGTTGTGCAGCATAGGGAGCTTCTGATTTGCAGTCATCGAGAGGTGGCAGCCAAAGCAGTTCGGCGCCCAGGACGTGTGGCATGTGTAGCAGGTCATGCGGCTGTTGGCGTGCGCCAGTTGGGATTCATCTTTGGGCACGTCGCCCCACGTGGCGCCGTCGGTGCGCAATGTTTTCGCGACATGCGATTTTTCACTGTAGTGCGGATTGCCCGGCGTAATCGAATCGACCGTTTGCACCACTTCCCACTCGAGGCGCGGGTCCATCATTGAGCGCTGGATGAGCTTGTCGTCGCGCCATTCGAATCGCCGCTCGCGCGAAGGCGTGCGCAACACCTCGAGATGTGTGCCGCCCGCGGGAGCCGCCGGACCAGTGGTCACCAGTGTTGCACGCTGCGAAATCGTGCCGTGGCAATCGACACAATCAAGCTCAATTGCCGCCCGAGGTTCGCTGTAGAGTTTTCCTGCGCCATGACTGTCCTGCTCGAAGTGACAGTCCACGCACTGCATTCCCTTTTGCAAGTGGATGTCCTCGAGGTGCACGGCTTTATCGAATTTCTTCGGGTCATCGGGCGGAACCGTGTTTCCCTTTTCATCGAGGAGGTGGCCCTGCCGGTCTCGCGCGAACACGGCACGGAAAAGCCAGCCATGGCTATGGAAGTCGGCGAACTGCGTCGTCTGCAATTTCTGATTGAAACCTGCGCTGCCGGTCTCGGTGAGGAAGTTCAAGTCTGACCACATCCCGCGCGCGGCCGCACCTTCAGGATTGCGCTGCGAAACCTGAAATCTTTCTTCCTCGGTGGGGTTGCGCTGCTGTTTCGGGTACATCGCGTCGCCGTCAGATTCGTTGTCCCACCAGGTGTAGCCAAAATAAGTGGCCACCATATTCGTGCCCGGATGGATGTGGCACACCATGCACTGGCTCGACGGGATCGAGCGCGTGAACTCGTGATGAATCGGATGCCCCGGGTCGTTACGCGGAATCGTTGGATCCTTCGAAGCGCTGAAGCCGCGGTTGCCAAACGGCGCGTACTGCGCGGAATGTTCCGCTGAGCGATCGTTTGCGTAGACCACATGGCAAGCCGTACATCCGCTCGCGCGATAATCGCCTGGCTGATCGTTCGTGCCGGGTATTGAAAGGAGCGGGTCGAGCAGGCGAGTCTTCTGCAAACCAAGGAATACAGGATCGGTGCGAAGCTGCGTGCCGAATCCGCGCGTGCCGAGCTTGTCGTCGGGTTTGCCCGCATCGTCTGCTCGCAGCGGCTCGCCGACCTCGCCCTTCGGTCCGCCGCCGCGTTCGAAAACGCGCAGGACGTTGCCTGGCTGCGAAATTTCCCAGCGTTCGAGCGGCGTGATCTCCGGCAACACGCCCTTCTTCCGCGTTTCTTCCAGAGTCGGCGGCGGAATCGTTCGAACGGTTTGCGGCGTGCCGTCATGCGCGTAGCTTTCGCCGAACCGCGTGTCCTTGCGGGGATATCCGCCGTTGTTGTAGAGCGCCGTACCCCAGAGCATGCCGCCGGTCGTCATCATGCTCGTCGAAACATTGCGCACTTCCGAGGTGTGACAACCTGCACTGCCGCACGTCTCAGCAGCAATTCGCAAATCACCTGGATTGACGAATCGGATGTACTCGGGGCTTTCCTTCAGCCATTGCGTGTACGCGCGCTCAGGGTTCGCCGAACGCTTCGCCATCTCAGGATCACGAGGCTGCGGGTGGGCCTGCCGCTTCACTTGATCGTATTCGGGGGAACCGGCCGCGACACCCGCCGCGATACGGACGCCGGCGTTCCCTCCGTGGCAATCCGTGCAGCCCAGGCGCACCGTGCCGGTCACGTGCATGGTCGGCTCGTCGGTTTGCGTGTGGCAGGAGATGCACCCGGCGCTCTTGCTGTCGGCTTCGGGTTGCGTCTGCCCCATCAGCTCCGGGCCCGCATTCTCATCCGCTGCTCGCAATGTCACCACAGGCATGCGCGCGGCCAGGCTGACAAGAAACAGGCTGGCTGCCAGCGCGCCCAAAGGAAACGCCTGCGCCAGCCGATGTGGCACAAAATAATTTTTCACCCAGCGTTTCATCAAACCCCCGACCATGAATACAGGAGCGCGTTCACTTGCATTGTCCTTCAAAACTGGAACCGCACGTTCGCGAAAACCGAGAACTGTGTCTTGCCGGAGTAAATGTCGCGGAATCCCTGCCCCGGCGAGAGCGCTGACGCTCCCCCGGTAATCACAATATTTTCAGAAAGGGGAGGCCGGTACTGGAATCCCAGACTGTAATCCAGGCCAATCGTGTTGTGGATGGGTGATTCGAAAAGCAAAAGTTCGATGGGCGCCGTTCGCTCAAACCTCAAATAATTCACGTTCACCAGACTCTTCAG
>JBGPXQ010000030.1:0-12967 GCA_041492805.1 Terriglobia bacterium
GATCCCGAACTGATGATCAAGGCCAAGCACCTGGGCCTGCAGATCCGCGAACGCGACGTCGAGGGCCTGGCACGCGGCGGCGGAAAATCCAACGTGCGTTACTCGACCTGCCTGCAATTCCTGAAAAACATCTTCCGCTACCGCTTCGGCAGCGAACACCGCGCATGGAAGCGCGCTGTCCGGCCCCTCACCTCCGCCGATCTCGGGCTGGCCCCGGAACCCTCGAGAGAGGGCCGGCAGCCGCAATGAGTCTTCCCTCCGGCGTCCTGACCGTGCGCGACACCTGCCGGGCTTGCGGCGGGCGCAACCTGCACAAGTTCCTCTCGCTGGGGCAGGTGCCGCTGGCCAATGCTTTCCTTACCGCCGAGCAGCTCCGCGAACCGGAGCCGCGTTTTCCTCTGGAGGTCTACTTCTGTTCGGATTGCTGGCTGGTGCAGCTCGTAGACGTGGTCAGCCCGAAAGTGTTGTTCTCCAACTATCTGTATCGCACGGGAACAAACGCCACCATTGTGCGTCACAACACTGCGCTGGCCGGAGAGGTGAATCGCGCGATCGGCCTCGGCGCGAATGACCTGGTGGTCGAGGTGGCCTCGAACGACGGCAGCCTGCTGGGCTGTTTCCGCGACCTGGGCGTGCGCACGCTCGGCGTCGAGCCGGCGAAAAACATCGCTGAGATTGCTCGCGCCGCGGGCATCGAGACGGTCAACGAATTTTTCGACGCGCCGCTGGCCGCGCGCCTGCTGCAAACACATGGCCCCGCTTCCGCAGTTCTGGCCAACAACGTCCTGGCACACGTGGATGACACGGTGGGATTCCTCTCCGCCTGCGGCGCGCTGCTCAAACCCGGCGGGCGCGTGGTCATCGAGGCGCCCTATCTGGCCACCATGCTCGCCGCGTTCGAGTACGACACCATCTACCACGAGCATCTCTGCTACTTCGCGGTGCGCCCGCTGATGCGCCTATTCGAACGCGCTGGCCTCGAGCTCGAGCGCGTGGACCAGGTGGATATCCACGGCGGCTCGCTGCGCATGTGGGGACGCGCTTCCAGCCCGCAGGGCCACGGCGCACAGGTCCTGGAAATGGCGGAACAGGAGAGGCGGGCGGGGTTTGGCGCGCTGGATACCTACCGCTCGTTCGCCGCGCGTGTCGCCCAGAACCGCGAGCGGCTGCTCACCTTGCTGCGCAGCTGGCGAGACGCGGGAAAGACCGTAGCCGGCTACGGCGCGCCTGCCAAGGGCAATACGCTGCTGTGCTATTGCGGCATCGACACTTCGCTGGTGAGCTTTACCGTGGACCGCAGCCCGCTGAAGATCGGCCTGTACACTCCGGGCAGCCACATCCCGGTCTATTCGCCGGAGCGGCTATCGCAGCAGCCGCCCGACTATGTTTTCCTGCTGGCCTGGAACTTCGCCACCGAGATCCTGGAATACCTCCAGCTTCTCCGCGACCGCGGCACAAAGGTCCTCATTCCTATCCCTGAGCCACGAGTCATCTAATCCTAGATTTGGTAGGGGCACGGCACAGCCGTGCCCACCGTCAGCATCCGGCCAGGATGTTAATCCTGAGCGAACGGAGCGAGTCGAAGGGTCCGTCGATCATCGCCTGTCGTCCGTCGAATGGGCACGGCTTCGCCGTGCCCCTACCTCAAACCCGCAACTTCCAGCTCCCATCCTCCTCCGTCCAACCTCCAAATCCTGGCCATCTCTTCCAGACTCTGCGTCACTCTGCGTTCTCTGTGCCTCCGCGTTATCTTTTTCCCTCCCCGTTCCCCCCCACGCCAAGAACTGTCATCCCGAGTCAGCTCCGGCGGACGAGGGATCTGCTTTCATCTCTCCGCCCATCCTCCAGATGTTTCCCCTCAGCGGCTCTTTAGGCTAGGATAAGCAAGCAGGGTTTTGCCGGATACGCAACAGAAAAGGATCGGAAACCCAAACTCATGCCCAAGCAATCCATTTTGCGCCGAGGGAAATCAAAGTCGCTCGTGACCGATTCCAGTGGAGCTGCGCGGCGCCTGCGACCGCGAAACACAAAACTGCTTCAGTGGCTGGATTCCTGGCTCGCCACTCCAGACGACCGCGGTGAGACTTGGTGGAAAGATTTCGAGGCCGACCTGGAGCTACACCGGGCCACTTTCAACCCCGGTGAAACGGGATGAGCAGTTATTCGCTCGACGCTGACATCGTCACAAGACTGCTTAAAAAGCACCCGGGAAACCTAGCCTTCGTCAGTCGCCATCCTCGCCGCACGATCCGGCGATTGGGCCATGCGCCCCGTCCTCTAAGGTTATGCGGACGACTTGCCAGACCCCGTTTCCGTTATTTTCGGGCACATGCCGGCTAAGGTCAGACGGGGTGAGTTCGGTCAGCTGCATCTCCGGGAGTGTCCAGATATGAAAACAGTAGTTAGGGAACCGTTCCAGCGCGGTTTCCCATTCGTTCCGGGTCAGGAAAATCTCGCGTGGCCGACGGCCGGTCGATTTGACTTCAATCAGTTTAGCAACGGGTTCAACAGGTCCCCTTTCGTACGACAGCACGTCGTACCCAGCCGCGTTGTCGTCGAAAGAGATCCACTGCGGACGATTGCTAATGCCCAAGTCGGATAATCTTCTCGTCTCGTAGTCCATAGTGAGCCGCTCCGCTTCACGGCCCTGCGCTAATAGCTTCGCATTGTCGTTCGCACGGACTCCATGGGCCAATGCGTCCCACCATGTGAGAATCTCGGCTGTCGGCGGTTGCGCAAAGAGACCAGCGGCATCGAAGCATTGAACTTCGTTTATGCTGAGGGCGGCCTTCACGCGATCACGTCCCGAAGTCGAAAGGCGCACCCACCAAGGTTTGATCTCCCTAACGAGTGTCGTAATGGCTTCCCGGAAGAACAAGGGAATATCGGTCTCAGGCCTTTCAGCCCGCGCTACGAGACTGTGCAATGTGGCAGCCGCCTCGTAATTGTGATAGGCCTCGTCCGCGGATACGTGCTTCAGTGCCGTTACGACTTCCGGCAGCAAAACGTTAGGATGAGCAATGGCGTAACGCCGAATCGCGAGTAGACCGTTCAGAGCGCTCATGGTGAAGAGGGATTCTTGTCGGTGGAGTGTCACCGTTATTCCTCTTCGCTATCGTCAAAGTTGAGATCTCTCCCCTCAAGCTCCTCGATCAAATCAATGAGGTCATCCAGCTCGATACCGTAGTTCGTCGGATCGGCGGCATTTTCCTCATCCAGGGCTATTTCATGAAGATCGGGATCGTCAAGAAGCTGCTGCAGATTTCTGAGTTTGATAGCTAAGCGGTGATTGACAGAGCGGTCAATACTTCCGATTGCTTGCGGAGCTACCGTCTGAAAGATATGAATGTACGTTTCGATGCCCGGTTTAAGTCCGAGGCGGTGGATTCGATCAATCGACTGCAGGTAGTGGGTCGTGTTGTAGCTGCGATCAAGATAAATGGCGTTGTGACAGATTGCATGGAGGCTGATTCCCTCGCCGGCCGCGGAGGGATTTGCGATCATAACAGCGCAGGCTGGATCCTCATGGAACCGTCGAATACGGTTCTCTCGCGTATCTGCGCCTTCTTCTTCACCAATGGGTATTGCGCCATACAGCGTAACCGGGTTCAGATCGGCCAGCATCTTCTCCATTTCGAGGATGGTCCCGGTGAATATCGTCCAGATGACGCTCTTGTGACCATCGCGAGAAAGCTGTCGAGCAAGCGAAGCGACGGCTCGCATTTTTTGGGAAGGCCCTTCCTCAATCACCTTGTCTACAATTCCGGAACCTATGAGGGAAAGTTCTTGCGTTTCGGCCATGGAACGCAGGGCCAGGACGGGGTTCACTGACAGCTGCAGTAACGTCATCACCGACCTCCGCGCGCCGTACACGTCAACGCGGCTTTCATATTTCAGCGAACTCAACTGCTTCAGGGCTTCGTTGCGCACGACCGCATAGAGCGCTTGCTGTCCAGGGTTCATCTCGACATGGATGAATTGCCGGTGTGGCTTGAGCAAGCCCAACTCGCTCTTGGTTGTCCTCACATAAAGGTTGCCCAAGACCTGCCTTGGGGCCGCCCCTTGAGCAATCTTCAAGCCTAAACCCGCTCCCGGCCACAGGAAATCGAGTTGTGATTGCAGATCGCTGGGGGATTGTGGCATTGGCGTTCCGCTGAGAATGTCGCGACGGACGGCAAGCGATGACAGATTGAGGAGCAGGGATCCTCTCTGCGATGCCATACCTGCCTTCATGCGATGTGATTCGTCAAGGACAAGGTGAACGGGACGCCGCGAAAGGTACGCGGCTATTATGGTGGGAATCCGTATTAGCTGGTCGTAAGTAATAAGGAAGCGGGTTGCACCGGATTCCAGGAGTGCAGCGATTGTATCTGCCCCGCCAGTAAGCACGGTGAATGGCTCAGCATTGCTGTTTTCTGAATTCGAATCAATGCAGTCACGAACAACATCTTGCCATGCGATGAAAGCATTTTTCGGTGCCAGAACTAGAAGATGCTGGCCTGGGCGCTGAGTGATCAGGTGCAAAGCGAAAGTGACAGTAGTTTTCCCGGCGCCGGGAACCGAGAAATTGGCTCCGTTGGCCAGTGAAAGAAGGTGCGTAAGATCTCGGTTCTGAAATGTCTTGAGGTCGCGTTTTGTAAAAGCCACAGCCTTTAGCCGCTGCTCAACTTCTTTGTCACTGAGCGTGGCTGTTAGCGTCCCGCGTGAATCCTTAACCGCTTTGTATTCACGGACGAACTGATCAATCTTTTCCTTTGCGGGGCCCACGGGACGAAAATGAAACCCCTGCTTTCGCTGCAAGGGAGCAAACTCGCGGATGATGGAAAGGACCGTCGTCCACGGAGCATCGAGGACACCACTACCAAATTCGTAATCGCTGTCAAGAGCGAGAACTCGTTGGGTCAGGCGCTCCCATATCGAATTGTCACCAGTGGATTGAAGTCGGAAAGCGCCGCGGAGCGTGGTCGCGTTGTAGGTAATTTCGATCTCGACGGGCGGCGCGGTCATTTCATGAGCCAATAGACTTAGTTCTTCGGAGTTACCGCGGATTTCGACTTCGAGATTGCGTTCGCAACCTCGTCCTTAAGCTTCGTCGCACGCGTGATGACGCTGTCGAGCTGGGCGACGATTCCAGGATACGTCGCTGGGTCGGCCGTTGCGATATCGGCCTCAAGCAGCCGCGTATTTGCATCCTTCGCCGCTTTCAGTGCCGCCTGCCCCCGCTTTTCATCTTGTTCGGCGGAGCGAATGCTCTCGCATACCGAGATGAGTTCTTCGGACACTTCTTCCCGGCGGCTGGCGTCATCCAATAATTCAATTAGGGGTTGGTAACTTGCGCCCTCGGTTTCGTCTTCGATGTCGATGTCGAGTCGCTGCGGGGATTGATTGTTTTCGGTGGCTGCGGCCGTCAGATCCACGCCGAGGCGAACAGCTAGGGCCTCGGCCACTTCAGCGGATTTCTTGCCGAAACTGAAATTAAACGCATAGGCCCGATCCCCCATTTCTTTCGAGCTGTCCTGGACGAGGAAACCGAGGCGACGGCTCAATTCAAGTTCTTCTCCGCTCTTGTTCTTCAGCAGCCTCGCCATGTCGCCAAAATGTTGCTTCGCGCCCTCGACAAGATCATATTCCTCAGGCTGCTTCAGCCAGTCCTTCATGTAAATCTCTGCATGGACAAGCGCCTGCAAAGCGGCATCGATTTCTTGAGAGGTCTCCTTGCGCATGTCGCGCATCACTTCATCCTTAGTGAAACCATTGGCCATAAGATCCTTAATCGTCAGCGCTTCGTTGACCCATGTGTATGGAAGCTTAGTTTCTGGCTGCATCTGCAGACGGATTTCGATTTCTTTGATTTCTTTGTCGGTCACCGCGGCGGGAAGCACCCTGCAGTTGACGTGGCTGAAACTGTTGTAAGTTGCTTTGCCACTGGCGTAGAGCTCGCGCATTGCCGACAATCGGCGGTTGCCGTTGACGACCACACCAGAAGCAGTGACGAGAATGGGCTCCGTCTGCTTGCCTTCGCCAAGAACGGTCGCGATCGGAGTGATCGATGCGTTTCCTTGTTTTGAAAAACGATCGAGAATGTCGTGCTGAGCCTGCTGGCTCTCCTGATTCTCTTGGCCGGCGCTGAAGAAATCGACGGCCAACTGATGCGATCGGACATGCCGGAGCTGCGCCGTTCGGGTGCGTCCATTCGCTATGCGGTAGATCAAAAGCTCTATCGCGACTCTAATCACAGGGAGCAGTTGCGGTGCGTTCTGGTACTCGTAGAAGGCTGACATCTCAATCGGGCTCTTGCATCCGAGTGCTATCTGGGCTTCGCGTTCGTGCTTGGGAGAAACCTTAACCTTATAAACCATCTCAACCTCATTCGAAGGCAATGACCAAGATTGGCACCGTCACGATCCGGTCGTAAAGCTGCAGTTCCCCGCATAGACGTTCGAAGTTCGCGATATTACTGCCGAGCAGTTGCGCGCCCACCTTGGTCGGCACAGCAAGAGCAGCAGCTTCGATCTTGTTACGGCTGAACAAATACTGAAGTTTTATCAGATCATAAAACACCCGGCTAACATTGCCGGTTTGCAGCTGTATCGCAAGTTCATCCTTCTGGCTGAAGACCGTCACATTCGTGAAGTTCGGGGCAATTGCGACTACATCGGACCAGCCCTCGTTTGTAAGCTCACGGCGAACGTGATCTCGAATGGCATTGGTTGCGTGAGCCTCAAGGGCTATTGCCGGGGCATTGAATACATCCGTGATCCACTCGTCGAGTTCCCGCTTTTCCCACTCAACCATACCGTGGCGATGAGAATACCCTTCGACAAAGTTCATTCACATTCCCTCGGCGGCGGTTCATAAACAGGCTTGTTCATCGGGCGCACCCTCAGCTTGCCAGAACGTAGCTGGCCTATTCGCTCCCAGGTCTCCTCTATGTATTCTTGGACATCATCGCATCCATAAGCTTTACGCCCATTCTTAAGCGCGGCTATCGCGCTTGAGCCAACACCAAGGTATGGATCGAGAACGGCGTCGCCTTCGTCCGTCAAAGACAAAACAAGGCGCTCCACAAGTCCGACGGGAAACTGGCAGGGATGCTCTGTCTTCTCCACGTGGTTCGCTTTTACGTTCGGAATCTCCCAGACATCGGACGGGTTTTTGCCCAGAGGATTTCCCGAGAGCTTGCCTTTGTTAGGACCTTTGAAATGCTTCTTATTCGGATATTTCGACGGCACACGCACTTCATCGAGATGGAAAGTATATTGCTCGCTCTTGGTGAACCACAGAATCGTTTCGTACCGTCCAGAAAACCGCTTCTGGCAATGTAAACCATGGCCAAAGGTCCAAATAATGCGATTCCTTAGCTGGAGTCGCGCCTCCTTGAACAAGGGATACAGAAGGATATCGAGTGGGAACACCTCTCCGTCTTCGACGTAGTTTCCGATTTGCCAGCAGATCGAACCTTCGTTGTGAAGAAGCCGGACAGCCTCGGTAATGGTGTGGCGCTGGGCGTCGAGATAAGCATCCATTGAGCGCTTGGTTTCGTATTCTTTCCCGAGATTGTACGGTGGAGAGGTCACGATCAGCTTCATGCTCTCGGGGGGGAGGGACTTCATGAAGCTAATGTTATCTTGACAGGAGACAACAGCATCCTTGAGCGGAAACGGTAGAGGCTCTCGGTTAGGGGACCGGTTGGAATCCGCTTGCGGGCGTATCGAATGAGCTCTTTCAGACTTCGCAGCCAGTACTGGAGAAGTTCCTCTCATGCCGATTTTTTCCCGAACAGCGGCCATTGGTCAGCGACATACCTCTCGGCGGCTTCGCGAACGACCCAAGCAACGGAGACCTTGTTCTTCTTCGCGAGCGCTTCAAGGGCTTGATAGAGGTCCGGCGGGAAAGTCACCGACGCCCGCGGTGATCCCGCAGAGCTCTTTTTCCCAAATCTCTTCATATTCGACGCCATAGACACCTTCCGTCCACTGCACCACCTTACACCATCGCGGTGCAGAATGACAAGGTTATTCGCTTTTTGTTCGATTTTCATTTCTAAGGTAATAAGCTCGGCTAATAATTGCTAAATGGCAGTAGAAGAGGTGGACTCAGTCGGGTTGGCCCCACCAACTGTATCAATACGCACCCCAAGTCGCAACCGCTGGGGCCGGCTGGTAGGTTGGGTGACTGCCCGAGAGGCTCTTCTCCCCTCCTCACTTTCTACCCTGATCCGGCTCCTCCCCTTTTCCCTTGCTTTTAGGTATTCTCTGTGATAAGATACCTTGGGGTTACTGTCAGTGCCACGCGTCAGAGCAATCAGAGTGATACGGGGGCGATCCAGCTTTAAGTCCTTTCGATTCCACTCTTACCCGCCATCCTGCTGGACGGGTACTCGTAACTCCTTTGTTGGCCACTCTTACGCAAGCTCCTCGCAAGTGTGCATTCTACAGCACTTAAAACCACGTGTTTTGATAACGTTCCCCACCTCCTCCTCGCAACTCCTTTGTTTCTCACTCTTACAAAAAACAGGGGGGGGGGAGGGGGAGGGGGGAAACTCTGAATCTTCAACCTTCAACTTTCAACTCTGAACGGGTTCCCGAAAGACTACGCATTTTGCTTGCGGTACTCCGCCAGAACCTCCACAAAGCGGTCCAGGTCGCCGCGGTTGTGGTAGATATGCGTGCTGATGCGGAAGCGGCTGGCAGACGTGCCGCGGCAGCGGATGCGGTGCTCCCGGTAGACCCACTGCTGGAACTTCATGCGGTCGAAGCCGGGGAAATCCACGGCGCACAATCCCGCGGTGAATTCCTCGCCGGGAGCGGATTGCACCACGGCACCGGGCAGAGCGCCCAGGCGCGCTTTCGCATAGGCGTGCAGGTCGCGGATGCGCCGCTCGATGCGCAGCGGGCCCACCAGCTTCCAGAAGTCTATGGCCGCGCGGAGGCCAACCAGCAGGCAGACGCTTGTGCTGCCGAATTGCTGCAAACGCGCGGCGTGGTTCTGCATGTCGTCCCAGCCGCCGGTGACGATCGTGCCCCACAGGCGGTCGGCCACGCCTTCGCGGATGAAGAGCACACCCAGGCCCTTGGGAGAGAGCAGCCATTTGTGCGGGCTGGTGATGTAGAAATCGCAACCCATCTCTTTCAAGTTTATGGGGATCATGCCGATGACGTGCGCGCCGTCAATCATGGAGATCAGGTTGTTGGCGCGCGCCCAGGCGCAGATCTCCCGCGCCGGCATCACGCAACCGGTCATGGTGGTGATATGGCTGGACATGACCACGCGCGTGCGCGGCGTCCGCGCAGCCTCAAACAGGTCCAGGATCTGCTGCTTCGACTTTGGGGGCTTGGGCAGGGTGATTTCCCGCACCACCACGCCGTAGCGTTTCTGCTTCAACAGCCAGGGGCTTTTGCCGCTGCCGTGCTCCTCATCGGTGTAAATCACTTCGTCGCCGGGCTTCAGATCCAGGCCGTTCACCACGTAGTTGATTCCCTCAGTGGCGTTGCGGACCAGGGCAATCTCAGTGAGCTGCGCGCCGAGGAATTCCGCCACTGGCCGGCGGTACTCGTCCCAATTGCCGTAACCCCACAGCGGGTAGCTCTCGGTGTCGTCGTTTTCGAGCTGATCTTCGCGCAGGATGCTTTCGATGTAGGCGCGCAGGACCGGGCGCGGGCAGGAACCCACCGTGCCGTTGTTCAAATAGAGAAATCCAGGCCGGAAAATAAATTGCTTGCGAATCCCCTCCCAGTACGCCTCCGCGTCGCGCGCGAAGAGCGCGTCATCGGGCATGGCGGGCTGCGGAGCACAGAGGATCTGCTCGATCAAGCCGCCGGCATTTGCCTCCGGCGCGGAAGGGCCTCGCTCCCACTCCGCCATCGGCGCGGCAGGCAACACCGCAGCCGAACCGAGCAGACCAAGAAAATCACGCCGTTGGAGCATAGAACCCTCCTCGCAACCGGGCGCGGTGTGTTGTTTTGCAGGCTAGAAAGAAAGCAGAGGCCCTGGCTGCTGCGCGGAGCATAGCAGAGGGGCGCGAGGCTCCGCCACGAAGAGCGAACTGGCACCGGAGAGTGGCAGAAGGAGCGGCGGCGCTGCGCCCGCAGCGCGTCTACTGGCTGTTCATGCGGCCACGGTGAAAGGTTTCCAGCGTGATATTGGCTTGCACAATCACTTCGAGTTTTTCCACCACCGCGGCCAGTTGCGCCCCGGGAATGGCGAAGTACAACTCGCCATCGGCAAGACCGGTGTAAACGCGGTTGCCGATGCAACCGACGCTGACGCCGGCTTGCTTGGCTTCCGCCGACACCGGCACCATCGCGCAGGTGGGACGCCCCATCACGCCGGCATTGTGCGGCACGCCGGCAGCCGCAGCCGCTTCCGCCAGCAGCATCACCGACTTGGCGTTGCCGCGCACCAGCACGGTGTCCGGGGAAAACAGCGCATCCCCCAGAGGGGCATACACGGCGAAATCGAACGGTTGCTTGCGTTGCGGGATCTGCGGGATCTCTTCCATGCGCAGGTATTCCAGTCCCACCATGATGCGCACCAGCCCCTCGAGTTCTTCTTTTTTCTCCGCGGGCATGGCGATGCCGTGGGTGTGCGCGCCGATGGGGCAGCCGAGGTGGTCGGCGGACTCGGTATAGAAGGTCGCACCCTCGGCGGCAAGCTTCCAGTACGTGCACCCCGAAGCCGCCGGGGCGGCGATACGCGGAATCCCCGCAGGCGCTTTGCTGCGGAAGGCCAGAGCCACCGGGCTCGAGCGCAGGTGGAGAAGGCTTATCAGTCGTTCCGAATTGTAGTGGGTGTCCATCAGGTCTCCGTATCCGGGCAAGCTGAGCCGCACTGCGGGGACGGGCTCTTGCAGGAGAAGCAAGTATAGCCAATTCTCGCGGTAAGTACGATCCCGCAAGTTTTTCTTGCTTGGCCCGTCTGGTATTGAGCCTTGGGGGTTGACTTAACTCCGGCGAATCCTTCAGACTTTTGCATCATCTAATCCCAAGGGCAGATTGTTCCGGGTACGCGGAGGTGTCTCCATGTGTCCCGCCGCCGGCCGGCAGCGGATATCGGACAGGCTTCTCGCACGGCTCTCCGAGGCCCGTGCCGTGTCGGACCAACTGTTCCGCCTGGTCCGCCCCGAGGCGCTGTACGACCGGCCGATTCCTGAGCGCCACCGCATCCTCTTCTATGTCGGACACCTCGAGGCCTTCGACACCAACCTGATCGTGCGCGACACTCTGGGACGCGACCCCGTAGACCCAGCCCTGAACCGCCTTTTCTCTTTCGGCATTGACCCGGTGGACGGGAAGACGCCGCAGGACAAGCCCGCAGATTGGCCCGCTCTTTCCGCAGTCCAGGCATACGCCGGGCGGGCGCGGCGGGAGGTGGATGCGTGCCTCGAAGAGCCCAACTCGCAGCCTGCAATCTACCCCGTGGAGCAAATCATCCAGGTTGCCGTCGAACACCGGTTGATGCACGCCGAAACTCTGGCCTACATGCTGCACCAGTTGCCAGCGGAGAGAAAAATCTCCGGCCCCGTGCACGCGGACACAAACTCTATTCCTCCAGCGCCGCGGCGTGTGGAAATCCCCGCGGGACGGGTGACACTGGGCTTGGTCCCCAATGAAGAGACGCCTTTCGGCTGGGACAACGAATTCCGCGCGCACACGGTGGATGTCCCCGCCTTCGCCATGGACGCCGGCAAAGTGTGCAACGCGCAGTTCCTCGAATTCCTCCGCGCTGGTGGTTACGACCATCGCTCGCTGTGGACTGACGCCGGTTGGGAGTGGAAGAACGCCGCGGGCATCAGCCGCCCCGTCTTCTGGACCGAGAAAAGTGGCGTGTGGCATTACCGCACCATGTTTGGTGAAGTGCCCCTGACGCCGGCGTGGCCGGTTTACGTGAGCCACGGCGAAGCCTCGGCTTACGCGCGCTGGCGCGGCGTGGCGCTTCCCACGGAAGCGCAGTTCCATCGCGCGGCATATGGCACGCTCGAAGGGCACGAGCGGCTCTATCCCTGGGGCGACGCGGCTCCCGACAGCAGCCGGGGAAACTTTGATTGCAAGCATTGGACGCCAACGCCGGTGGGCGCGCATCCCGCCGGGCGGAGCGCCTTCGGCGTGGACGAATTGCTTGGCAACGGCTGGGAGTGGACTTGCACTCCGTTCGCTCCATTCTCCGGCTTCGAGCCATTCCCGTTCTACAAGGGCTACTCCGCGGACTTTTTTGACGGCAAGCACTATGTGATGAAGGGCGCATCCCCGCGCACCGCCGCTTGCTTCCTGCGCCGTTCCTTCCGCAACTGGTTCCAGGCGCACTACCAATACGCATACGCGGGGTTCCGCTGCGTCACGAGCTGAACAAGAAGACTGAGCAAAGACTCTGCGTCATCACGGAGATCAGCGATGGCCTACCCTGCGAAGGCAATCGAGCCCCTCACAGAATTCGCCGCCGACGTGCGCGCCGGTTTGACGCGAGCCGGCCAGAAAGAGCTGCCCTCGAAATATTTTTATGACGATCTGGGCACGGCGCTGTTCGAAGTCATCACCCTGCTCCCGGAGTACGGACTGACGCGCGCCGACGAGCGGCTCTTCCGCCGCTACGCAGAAGAGATGGTGGCGCGGTTGCCCGGACGCCTGGTGGTCGCCGAGCTGGGCAGCGGCACCGGGAAGAAGACGCGCTGGGTGCTCGAGGCGCTCTCGCGCCGCCAACAGACCACCTATTACCCGATTGACGTTTCCTCGGCGGCGCTCGAGCGTTGCCGCCGCGAGCTCTTCGAGCTGGAAGAGGTGGAGTTCGCCGGACTGGCCAGCCCGTTCCTGGAAGGGCTGCGCGAAGTTGCGCAGAGACGCCCGGAGGGCGCGCCGCTGCTGGTGCTGTTCCTGGGCAGCACCATCGGCAACCTCGACCGGCCAAGGATGGTGGAATTCCTGTGCGACCTTCGCGCCATCATGCTCCCCGGCGATGCGCTGCTGCTGAGCAC
>JBGPXQ010000200.1:0-4994 GCA_041492805.1 Terriglobia bacterium
CATTTGGAACGGTCTGTTTGCTCGGGAGCCTGTTCTTTGTGTTCCGTGTAGCAATGCGGCTGGGGCACACGCAAGGCTCGACGGAACCTCAGGCAGGACTGGGGCGATAGAGCCAGCTTGGCTTCACAAAAGATTCCGCTGCAGGCCCATTCAAACCAGCAAGAATGGCGTCCACTTTAAAACGCTGCGGCGCAAGGCAACAAACTGGATCAGTCGACGCTGCGTCACCTGCGAGAAGAAACGCCTGGCAGCGGCAGCCGCCGAAGTCTCGCGCGCGGCGGTCGCAGCTCTTGCAGGGTTCGGGCATCCATTCTTCGCCGCGGAATTTCTCGAATGCTTCTGATTTTTCCCAAATCTCACGAAGGCTGCGGTCTTTCAAATTATCGAAATGCAAGTCCGGAATGATCTGCGCCGCATGGCAGGGGAGCGCGTCGCCATTCGGCGTGATTAGCATCAGCTTTTGTCCCCATCCACCCATGCACGCCTTCGGATACTTCGCGTAGTAGTCGGGCACAACGAATTCGACGTGGATCTTGCCGCGCAGGCGTTCTTCGGCGCGTTTAAGAAGTTCGACGGAGCGATCGAGCTGGTCGCGCGTTGGGAGGAGATTCTCGCGGTTGGCAAAGGCCCAGCCGTAATACTGTACGTTTGCGAATTCGATCCGGCCGGCGCACGAGGATTCCCCGAGCGCCAGCATTTCTTCAAGTTGATCGATGTTGCTGCGGTGAATGACGAAATTCAACGTCAAGGCCACACGCCGCCGCTTGAGCCAGTCGAGGACGCGCAGTTTGTGTGCGTGCGCTTTAGTGCCGGAGATTTCATTGGCGGACTCTTCGCGAGCGCCTTGAAAACTCAGTTGAATGTGATCGAGACCCGCTTGGACGAGCTCGTCGAGCCGCGCCTCGTCGAGGGGGAGCCCGGAAGTGATGAGGCTGACGTAGAGTCCAGTCCCGCGGGCGGCGCGGACGAGATCAACAAGATCGGGGCGGGTCAGCGGCTCGCCTCCGGTGAAATCAACCTGGAGAACGCCCGCTTCGGCGGCCTCGCGGAACACACGTGACCAGACTTCGGTAGAAAGCTCGTCGGCGCGACGCCCCAATTCAAGGGGGTTCGAACAATACACACAATGCAGCGGGCACCGATGAGTGAGTTCGGCGATCAGGGCGAGCGGCGTCGGGGCCGCGGGTGTCATTTCGCGTCTGTACTCCTATAGGCCTGGTCAGACGTGAAATCGAGCGCATTCTGGTCGTGGAGCCGCGCGAGGTAGCCGAGAATGTCACTTTCGACTTTCTTTGGCTCGGCCTTGGAATAGAGCCTCTGCAATTCGGAGATAATCTCCTGAACGGTACGCTTGCCGTCACAACGCTCGATGATTTCAAGACTCGGGCCGTTCAATCGCAGTGCCCGCTCAGGCATGTGTAGAACGCGCGATTGCTGGCCCTTTTCATTGAGGCGGCAGCCCACGGCGAGGCGCGGACGGCAGTTCAGTTCAGGCGTCATCACGATTGCCTTCCTGGCTGGAACCTATTGGTTTGAAGGCGCCTGGTGGCGGCCAGCCTGGATTGACGTAGGCGAAGTACAGCGCATCGAGCTGCGCCCAAAGAACGTCACACTTGGCTCGCAGGGCGGCATGCGCCTTGTCTTGTTCCTGGCGCGTGCGGGCGTGCTTCACAACCCAGGCGAGAGCGAAGTCGGCGTCTTCGGGCGCCTGCGTGAGGCGACCCGTGAAATAATCGAGGCCGCTGGAGAGCCACGGATAGTGTCTGCGGAGAGCATCGATGCGCAGGGCGATGAGCTTGCCTGAAAAGAGTTCAGTGAGGGACGAGGCAACAGCTTCAAGATGCGGGCGCGTGGAAACAAAATCTACGTACGCCTGCACGGCGTAGCGCGTGGCGGGCAAGATGCCTTCGCCGCGGATGGCTTCCTCGCGCGAGAGACCTGTCGCTTCGACGAGGCGAAGCCACTTCTCGATGCCGCCGGGGCGCGTGCCGTCCCCATCGTGATCGATGATGCGTTTGCGCCAGGCACGCCTGAAGTCCGCATCTTCAGTTCGCGCGAGAATGGCCGCGTCTTTGATCGGGATTCGGCTCTGGTAATAGTAGCGATTAAGCGCCCAGGATTGCAGTTGGCCGCGTGTGAGCTTGCCCTCGTGCATCAGAAGATGAAATGGGTGCTTGTGGTGGTAACGCTCTGCGCCGATGGCGTGAAAGCCGGCGATGAAATCTGATTCCTTGAGTAGAGGATCACTCATGTCAAAGTCACAAGTCGAACTCCATCCCATCATACGCAATTTCCCAGCCTGCGTCTCACACTTCGCGGTGTTCAGGACTCTCTTCATCAAGGATAGGATTCGTGTTGTTTATGTGAATCAGGACCCGCCGGCCCCGCTTGGCAGCGTCAAACTCCTTGAGCAGACCACCCGCTCCGGAAAGCGGAACGTGCCCGATTTCGCGCGCTGTCTTCGACCCAACACCTGCAGAAATCAATTCGTTCTCATCCCAGAACGTTCCGTCGAGCAGACAAAGATCGCTCGATCGCGCCCAGTCCTTCCATTCATCTGAGCGCCCAGGAAGAGTGGGGGCGTAAAAGACCTGCTTGCTTCCCTGAGCCAACACGAGTCCGATGACGGCTTCACCTGGAGAAAGCGAACGCCGCAGGCCTTCACTCACATAGTCTGGATACGCGCTGCCGAGAGGTACCATCCGGCAGCGAACCGAAGGTTCCCCACTGGAAGAGTTGACCGTCCCGAGCGGAAACCACGTGTTGAGCGGAACATCGTGCCAGATAGCGGGCGGATTTGCGCGATCCAGTACACGGAAAATCCGATTTTCTTCATGTAAGATGCGACGGACCGACGGCGTGGCATGGATGTGCAAGGGCTGGAATTCGCGGAGGTGAAGCAAACCGACGACTGAATCCACGTCGGCACTTGTGAGCAGGACACCGACAATGGGTGTGTCCCGCGGAGGTTGTGCGGGAGCGAGCAACTGTGTGGAAAGAATCTGGGAGCGCAGGTCCGGAGAGGCATTAAGAAGAAAGCACTCAGCGGCGTTTAAACACACCACCAGCTGTGCTTGTGAACGCGCCTGAAACTGCAAGCGCCCCGCTCTCAGACCAGAGCAATTAGGGCAGGCGCAGTTCCACTGGGGAAAACCACCCCCGGCCGCGGAGCCGAGGATCCTAACGCGCATTCGAACTCAGAATTAGAGTTCAGCGTTCGCGTACGAGCTTATTTCACAGTTCAAGCAGATCTCTTCGTGCTGAGGGGTCGTCCATTCCATAGCTGATCCTCCTCTACCGATTTGAGATTCAGAACAACTTGGTCAGGATAACACAGAAGGCGGGGAACACAACACCTAAATGGAAATTCACAGATGGAGAGGGCTTAAGTAACGTGACTACGGTTCTCGACCTTGCGCCTTTTCAAGTATTCGATACCAGTGGCATCGCCGCACTGAAACGCGCCAGCTTTCTGGCACGCATGCAGGGTTGGGCAATTGGGGGCCGGTTCTATTCCGACCGAGGAATCCCGGCCGTGCCGGGACGCGGCCGAAGGTCTGTGGTTCAAATCCAACCCGCGCAATCAATTCTGGGTTTTTAGAGGCCGGATGCCCTATCAGACGTTTTGCTCCTACATCGGATGGCTGCCTCCAACACGCCCAAATCCCCACCCTTCGCGAAACGGGGCAAAGGAAAAGCCACGCGCATCAACGTCCGGAAAAATATCGTGCCAATGATGTAATCCCGCTGCATGAGGCATACTATCCCCATGCGACCGGCACAGTTGTCGTTACGCGCGCGTCAACAACCGGGTTGAAGATGAAAACGCAGAACCATATTAGAACCAAACTGAGGATAAAGCCGCTCAGGAGGCCCGAGTGAACAAGGAGTGCATGAACCTGCCAGTGCCACGGAGTCGGTGGCTATATGTTTTTTGTCTCGGAGTTTTGGTGTTTGCGGCGAGCCCGGGCCCAGGATGGGCCCAGGTGACTGCCGCGATTGTTGGAAGAGTGGAAGATGCCACCGGCGCCGCCGTCGGTGGCGCAACCATCACTGTGAAGAGCCTGGAGACCGGGGCGACGCGGGCCGTGACGACGGACGACACGGGAAACTACAGAGTCCTCTCGCTGCCCCTGGGGCTTCAAGAAGTGACGGCGGAAGCGAAAAGCTTCAAGGCAGTTGTTCGGACAGGGATCAATTTGGCCGTGGGACAGGAAGCCGTAGTGAACCTGCGCCTTGAGGTGGGTGAATTCCTCCAGCAAATAGCAGTTTCGGAAGACGTTCCAGTGGTCAACGTAACGACAGCGTCTGTTTCGGGAATGGTGGGGGAGCGTGAAGTGAAGGATTTGCCCCTCAACGGCCGGAGCTTCGATAATCTGCTTACACTCAACCCCGGAACGATCAATTACAGCGCGATGAAAAGCCCTCAAACCAGCACGAGCAATGGGAACACTTTCTCGGTTGCCGGGCGGCGGACTTCTGAGAATCTGGTCCTGTTGAATGGGATTGAGTACATGGGTTCGAGTCAGCTCGCCATCACGCCCGGTGGCGTCAGCGGCGAATTGCTGGGGATCGATGCGGTCCGGGAGTTCAACGTTCTCACGGACACCTATTCCGCTGAATATGGAAAGCGTGCCGGGGCGCAAGTCAGCGTTGTCACTCAGTCTGGGACGAATGCCCTGCATGGAACCATTTTCGAGTTTCTTCGAAACAGTGCGATCGATGCGCCAAATTATTTTGATCAGGGGACTACTCCTCCCTTCAGGAGAAATCAATTCGGCGCGGCGGCGGGAGGGCCTCTCAAGAAGGATCGGTTGTTCTTGTTTGGCAACTACGAAGGATTCCGGCAGGCGTTGGCGGTCAGCAGTCTTAGCATTGTTCCCGACGAGAATGCGCGCACGGGCTCTTTGCCAAATCCTGGCACCGGCGTATACAGTCAGGTTGCTAAGCTGAACAAATCAATGTTGCCGTATATGTCCTACTGGCCGCTGCCC
>JBGPXQ010000041.1:0-11858 GCA_041492805.1 Terriglobia bacterium
GCAAACTCTTCGAGCCCGACACGAATCAGGTCCGCAGGCACGTTCAGATAGAGCGCCACGGCCGCAGCGGCGGAGGCGTTCCTCACATTGTGAATTCCCGGCGGACCATTCAGATGAAACTTGCCGAGGTCATCACCACGGTAGGTTAGGTGAAATGTGCTCTCGAGTCCTTGGAGCTCGATTTCACTGATCAAAAGATCGGCCTGACTTGAAGTGCCGTACGTGATGACCGGGCGCTGCACGTTCGGGATGATGGCCTGCACGTTCGGCTCGTCCAGGCAAAGCACCGCGGCCCCGTAGAACGGCACGCGGTTGACGAACTGCGTGAAGATTTCCTGAATTTCCGCCAGCGACTTGTAGGTATCCAGGTGCTCTCGATCGATCGTCGTGACCACGGCAACGACCGGAGCAAGCAGCAGAAAGGTACGGTCACTCTCGTCCGCTTCGACGACCATGTATTGGCCGCGACCCAAGCGCGCGGTCGTGCCGACGTGGTTCACGCGGCCGCCCACGACAAACGTGGGATCGAGGCCCGCCGCAGCCAGGACCGAAGCTGTCATCGATGTCGTGGTCGTCTTGCCGTGCGCGCCGGCGACGGCGATCCCATATTTCAAGCGCATCAGCTCCGCGAGCATTTCGGCGCGGGGGATCACGGGAATCTTGTGGTGGAGCGCTTCGGCGACTTCGGGATTGTCACGGCGCACGGCGGAGGAGACAACCACAACGTGCGCGCCGTGAACATGCTCGGCTGCGTGTCCCTCAAAAATTTCAGCGCCCATGTTCTGCAGGCGATCGGTGATGGCCGTGGTTCTCACGTCCGACCCGGAAACCGAGTAGCCGAGCGTCAGCAGCACTTCGGCGATGCCGCTCATTCCGATCCCGCCGATACCCACCAAGTGAATGCGTTTGAAATTGTGAAACGTCACCATCATATTTATTCCTGCGGGCTCCAAGTAGAGCCCGCACCCCGGAGCGCCACTGTTTCGATCAGGTCCACGATATCCTGCACGGCGCGCGGCTTTGCCAGCCGGCGCGCATTTGCCGCCATGGTTTGAAGCTCGATGGGCTGGTCGAGCAACGCAAAGATTTCCTGCGTAAGACGTTCCGCAGTGAGCTGGGGCTCTGGAATCAAACGCGCCGCGCCAATGCGCTGCATCTCCTGGGCGTTGCGCAACTGGTGGCTGTCGGTGGAGGCGCCGAACGGGGTGAAGATGGCGGCACGGCCGGCCGCTGCTACTTCGGCAGCCGTGATGGCTCCCGCGCGGCAGATGATCAGGTCAGCCTGGGAAAATCGCTCCGCCATGTTCCCGATAAAGGGCAGCACCTCCGCGTTGATTTCACGCCGCGCATAAGCCACGCGCACTGCATTATAGTCGCGTTCGCCCGTCTGGTGAACGATCGAAATGCGATTTTGTTGCGATGCAAGCAAGTCAGCAGCGTCAACCAGCGTGCGGTTGATGACCAGCGCGCCCTGGCTGCCGCCGGTGATCAGAATATGGAACGGCTCGACAGGTGCACGCGGCGGCACATCGAAAAATTCCGGGCGTACGGGAATCCCTGTGAGTGTCGCCTTGCGCCCCCAGAGCTTGGTCGGAGCCTCGTAAGCCGTGGCGATGCGGGAAACCATGCCCGCCAACACGCGGTTGGTAAACCCCGGCTCCGCGTTCGGCTCGAAAACGACAGTCGGTATACCACGCAAGACGGCAGCGAGCATTACCGGCCCGGCAGCGTATCCCCCAACTCCCAACGCCGCGGCAAACTTGTGTCTGTGAAGGATCGCGAAGGAATCCCACATGGCGGGCGCGAGCTTCGCGAGGTTTCGCGCCAATCGCAGCCCACCAATGCCTTTAAGGCCCGCAGAGCGAATGGTCTCAAGCGGAAACCCCGCCTCCGGCACCAGGCGAGCTTCAATCCCGCGTTGCGTTCCGACGAACACCGCTTCCCTCTCAGTTCCTCGCGACATCCATTCACGGGCTACGGCCAGCGCAGGAAATACGTGTCCGCCCGTACCGCCTCCCGCAATCAACAGCTTCAACTTCCGTTGCCCTGCTTCCGTCACACGGCACTCTCCGGGTGCGGGCTCAACTTGGAGCCCGCCGAAATGAGGTGCGCGTTCTGACCTACTCCGCCCGCAGGCTGATGTTCAGGAGTACACCGGTTGCCAGCAGCATCACCAGCAGACTCGAACCTCCATAACTGATGAACGGCAGCGGAATGCCTTTCGTTGGCATCATCCCGAGCACAACGCCAAGGTTGATCAGCGCCTGGCTCAGGACCATGACCGTGATTCCCAGCGCGGCGAAGCGGCCAAATTCGTCCGTTGCTTTGAAGGCGGAGCGCATCCCGCGCCAGCCGTAGATTGCGAATAGCGCCAGCACTAGCCCCCCGCCGATGAAACCCATCTCTTCGCACAGCACGGCAAAGATGAAATCGGTGTGCGCTTCCGGAAGGTAAAACAGTTTTTGTTTGCTCTCCATCAGGCCGACACCGGTGAATCCCCCCGATCCCACTGCAATCAGCGATTGCAACAACTGGAAGCCTCGCCCCTGCGGGTCTGCGGTCGGATTCAAAAACGCAATGACGCGCTCGTAGCGATACGAAACGCGAACAATCAGCAGGTAAATGACCGGCAACGCGCAGAGTCCGGCTCCCATAATGTACTTGGCGTCGAGCCCGGCAACGTACAGCATCGCAACGGCAATAATGAAAATCTCCACGGCCGTTCCCAGGTCAGGTTCAATGACGACCAATCCCACGAGCACAAGCACGGGTCCCAGCGCGGGGAGAATCGTGCGCTTCCAGTCGCTCATGCCAAAGCTGTCGGGGCGGCGGCGCATTTCGAGGAACCATGCCAGGTAGAAAATCACGGCGAGCTTGGCGAACTCGGAGGGCTGCAGACTGGCCGGGCCCAGGCGAATCCAGCGATGAGTCGAGTGCGACTTGTCGAGGAAGAAAGCGCCGACGAGCATCACGAGCACAATGAATAATCCGGTGAAGATGACCTCGGGCCGGCGGAGCTTGCGATAGTCCACGTTCATCACCGCCATCATTCCGCCAATGCCCAGCACGAGCCAGAGGAGCTGGTGGAGAAGAAAATGATAGCCACTGCCAAATTCGTCGCGCGCCGTGACCGCCGAGGCGCTAAACACCATGACGGCGCCGATCAGGCACAACGTGACCGTCGAGCCAAACATCCATCTGTCGGTTTGGAGATGCCGGGGCAAATTCAGACCCTCCTCGCGGGTTCGTCCGCCGCGTTTTTCTCGGCGAGGCTGCGGACGAGTTGTTTGAAGACTCGTCCGCGGTGCTCGTAACTTTCGAACTGGTCGAAGCTCGCGCAGGCGGGCGCCAGCAAGACGGTGTCGCCGGGACGGGCGCGTTCTGCCGCGAGTTCCACGGCGCGCGCCATCGTGCCCGCTCGCTCGACGGGGACGACGCCGCCCAGTTGCGTTTCAATTTTGTCAGCAGCAGAGCCGATCAGCAGCACCATGCGCGCATGCTGGCGCAACGCTTTGCGGAGAATCGAGTAGTCGCTGCCCTTGTCCTTGCCGCCGAGAATCACGAGCAGATTTCCCGAGAAGGCATCGAGCGCCTTGAGCGTGGCATCGACGTTCGTGGCCTTCGAATCGTTGAAATATTCAACGCCCGAAATTGCGGCGGTGAATTCAATCCGATGCTCCACGCCCGCGAAGCTGCGCACGCCTTTCGCAATCACCGCAGGCTCGACTCCGGCCAGGGTTGCCGCCGTTGCCGCCGCCAAAACGTTTTCGACGTTATGATCGCCGCGCAGACCAATGTCTTCGCGGCGGAGGAGAACCGTCTCGGAACCGTCACGCCGGAAAACAATTTCATCGCCACGGAGAAAGCAGCCGCTGGCGACCCGTTTCTGCCGGCTGAACCAGAAAATCTGCGGGCGCGAGGGCGCATACTGCGGCGCCACCGCGTCGTCCGCGTTCAGGACGGCAGCGTCGCCCTCGGTCTGATTTTCGAACATGCGCGCCTTTGCGCGGCCGTACGCTTCGAGCGATCCGTGACGGTCGAGGTGATCTGGAGTGAGATTGAGCAATACGGCAACATCTGGACGGAAAGCGGAAATCGATTCGAGTTGGAAGCTGCTGGCTTCGACTACAGTGAATCCCGTGTCGCTCGACACATCGACGCGTGAAATCAGCGGCGTGCCGATGTTTCCTGCAACCTGTACGGGCAGTCCCGCGGTTTCCAATATATGGCCGATGAGCGACGTCGTCGTGGTCTTACCATTCGAACCGGTGACGCACACCAGGTGGCCCCGCAGGAAACGCCACGCCAGTTCCATTTCGCTCCAAATCGGTATTCCGATGACACGCGCCGCGGCAAGAGCCGGCATGGTCGGCGGCACGCCGGGGCTTGGGACAATCAAGTCCTGCTGGACAAATGTCTGAGGCTTGTGACCGCCCAGTTCGAGCGTGACGCCCGCGGCGCGCAATTTCGCAGCGGTTTCAGCAATTTGCGATTCGGGACGCTCCTCGGTGGCGGTGACACGCGCGCCCCGCGCGGCGCAGAACAGCGCCGTGGCAATACCCGTGCGGGCCAGCCCGACAACCAGCACCTGTTTGCCCGCGAGTTCGATTCCCGGTTTCAACTTTTACCTCAGCTTCAGCGTCGTCAGTGAAAACAGTGCGAAGACCAGCGCCGCGATCCAGAACCGCACAATAATTTTCGATTCGCTCCACCCAGCCAGCTCGAAATGGTGATGCAGTGGGGACATCAGAAAGATTCGCTTCCCGGTCAGGCGGAAAGACACGACCTGCAGAATCACCGAAAGCGCTTCCAGCACGAAAACACCCCCAACAAAAAACAGCAGGATTTCCTGTTTGATGGCGACCGCCACCATGCCGATCGACCCGCCGAGCGCGAGCGATCCGACATCCCCCATGAACACTTCCGCGGGATGCGCGTTGTACCAGAGAAATCCGAGCGCCGAACCCACGAGCGCTCCGCAAAAAATGGTGAGTTCACCCACCTGAGGAAGATGCTGCAGGTCAAGGTAGGCCGAGAAACGCGCGTGGCTGGTCACGTACGTAAGAACCGTCAGTGCGCCCGCGGCCACAACCACACAGCCAATTGCCAGCCCGTCAAGACCATCAGTGAGGTTCACCGCATTCGAAGACCCCACCATGACCGACGCAACGAAGACCAGGAACGGCAGATAGGCCACTGACAAGAAGTAATGCCGCGTAAGCAACGAATGGATCACCAGGTCCGGATGAAAATTCTTGAAGAATGGAACGCTCAACTGTGTTGAATACGTGCCTGCCGCCGTGAGCGTCAGCAAGGAGATCGCGACAGCGAAACTTGCCAGAGTTTGCAGCGAAAATTTGCGCTTGCCGCTGAGACCCAGATTTTGCCGCTTCACCATCTTGCTGTAATCGTCGATAAACCCGATCCCGCCGAAGACAAGCATCGTAAACACGGCGAGCCAGATGTACGCGTTCTCGAGGTCCCCCCAAAGCACCGTGGGGATGACGGTCGAGCTCACAATCAACACGCCGCCCATCGTGGGCGTCCCTGCTTTCGAATGATGGCTTTTCGGGCCCTCTTCCCGGATGAACTGGCCGATCTGCAACTCGCGCAGTTGACGGATAACCCATGGGCCAAGCACCAGCGCAAGCAGAAGGGCCGTGAGACTCGCCAGCGCGGTGCGCACCGTGATGTAGCGAAATACATTGAGCGCGTGAAAATAGCGTTGCAGTACATGATAGAAAAGGTAGAAAAGCATCTCAGCCGCGCTCCTTGGATGTGCCGCGCGCCACGGGCGCCGTCGCGGCGTTCGACCGCGTAAAACGGGCATCGAGCGCTTCGACGATGTGCTCCATCTTCACCCCGCGCGAACCTTTCACGAGCATCAGGTCCCCCGGCGCGAGCAGATCCGCAATGAATCCGGCCGCCTCGCCTGACGAACCGATAAATTTCGCGCGCGAGGCTGGATGGCCGGCTTCGATGGCGCCGCGAATAAAGCTTTCCCCGTCGCCCCGCACGCCAATGATCCAATCTAGGTTTCCCGTCGCTGCGGCAGCGCGGCCCGCCTCACGGTGCAGTTCGGGGGACGAAGGTCCGAGTTCAAGCATCTCGCCCGCGGCAAGTATGTGCCGTCCGGAGGCAGGCGTGTGCACGAGCATTTCAATCATCGCCGCAAGCGCAACAGGATTCGAGTTGTAGCAATCGTTAATCACCGAAAAGCCTGCGTCGTAGCGCAGCACGCGGCCACGCATTCCTGCCGGCTCGAGGCGGGGGAATACGTCCTTCGCTTCAGCAGTTCCCACACCCCAAACGCTAGCAGCGGCGAGCGCCGCGAGCGCGTTCGAGGTGTTATGGCGCCCGGCGAGCGGCAGCGTTAGCCGCGCGCGGTCCGCAGGTCCTACGAAATCAAATTCAGTCCCTTCAACTCCGCGGTCGTGGATGTTTTCGGCGCGAAAATCCGCGCCGTTTGAAAATCCAAACGTCACGACTCGTCCTGGCGCAACCTCGGCGAAACGCACTACACGCGAATCATCGGCATTGAGAATTGCTACACTCTCGCGCCCTGCCAATCCTTCAATCAATTCGCGCTTCGCCAGCGCAATTTCATCCACGGACGCGAAAAATTCCAGATGCACCGGCGCGACTCGCGTGACCACGCCCACATCCGGACGCGCAATCTCCGCCAAGCGCCGCAGTTCTCCGGCGTGGGACATACCGAGTTCGACCACGCCCGCCTCGTCCGAGTCATCGAGACGCAGCAATTGCAACGGCAACCCGTATTCGTTGTTCAGATTGCCCTCGGATTTCAGTACGCGGAACCGCGAGGCCAGCAGCGCCGCCAGAATTTCTTTCGTTGTGGTCTTCCCTGCCGAGCCGGTGACGGCTGCCAGGCGCCGCCCCCATCGCGTTCGAACGGCTTGCGCGAGCCCCTGGAGCGCGGCGAGCGTGTCAGCAACAGCGAAAAGTTTGGAGCGGACCGGTTCGGCGAATCCTGCTGCACGCCCTTGCGCCACGACAGCCGCCAGGGCCCCAGCGTCCAGGGCTGCCACAACATAGTTGTGTCCATCGTGACGCGGACCGTGTATCGCGACAAACAGCTCGCCGCAAGCCACGGTCCGAGAATCAATCGAGACACCGGCCAGCCGGGCCAGGGCGTCGAGGCCTCCGGGCGGCGTAACACCCAGAGCGCGAGCCACTTCTTCAACCGTCCAGCGCATAGCGTCCTTAAGGGGCTGGGTCTCACCGGTTTGGGGTCACCCTTGGATCAGCGTCCCTTACTTGCGAAGAGCACGTTCCCCGCCGCGCTCGCGGCAACAACCGTTATTCCCCGTAGCCGCGCCGGCGGAGCATCCGCAGCGCCATTTCGCGATCGTCGAAATCGATTGTGCGGTCGCGCAAGACCTGGGAAGTTTCATGGCCCTTGCCCGCCAGCAGCACGATGTCACCGGGACGCGCCTGATCGAGCGCGATTTCGATGGCGCGCTCCCGGTCCGGCTCCACCAGGGACTTCGCCTGAGTGCGCTGGACGCCGACAATAGCGTCGTTGATGATCAGCAGCGGGTCCTCGCTGCGCGGATTGTCCGAGGTCAGCACAACGATGTCGCTCGAGCGTCCCGCCGCCTCTCCCATTAACGGACGTTTGGTGCGATCCCTGTCGCCGCCGCAACCAAACAGGGTGATGATGCGCCCGTCGGGATTGAGTTCCTTTGCGGTGGACAACAGGTTGCGCAGTGCGTCATCGGTGTGCGCGTAATCCACGACCACCAGGAACGGCTGGCCCGCGTCAATCCGCTCGAAACGGCCCGGCACGGAGGAAAGCTGGGCGATTCCCATCGCAATAACTTCCCGGGCGAGATCGAGCGCCACGCCGGCGCCGATGGCCGCAAGAATATTGTAAACGTTGATTCGCCCGACCAGAGGTGAACGGACATCGATCTTCCCAATCGGAGTCTCGGCCGTGAATTCGATGCCCGAAAAGGAAACAGCCGGCTTGCGCGTCGTTATGTCCGCGCCGGGTTCAAGGCCATAGGTCAGCGTCCGCGCCGCGAGCCCGGCCAGCTGCTTGGCGTACGCATCGTCACGATTGATGACGCCGGCGCCCGGCGCCGACGCGCCGGTGCCTTCAAACAGGCGCCGCTTCGCAGCAAAATAATCCTCAAAGGTCTTGTGGTAATCGAGATGGTCGCGCGTCAGGTTCGTGAAAATCGCCACCGCAAACGGACATCCCCACAAACGATCCAGGGCCATCGCGTGCGAGCTGGCTTCGAGCACCGCATGGGTGCCTCCGGCACGGACAACTTCCGCCAGAAAATTCTGCAGGTCGAGCGATTCAGGGGTGGTGTGGATCGCCGGGCGCGTCTCGTGCACCAGCCGATATGAGATCGTGCCGAACAAACCCACCTGGCAGCCCGCGGCACGAAGGATCGAGTCCACCAGGTAGGATGTTGTCGTCTTACCGTTGGTTCCCGTCACGCCCACAAGCTTCAGCACCTCGGCGGGATGTCCGAAATAGTTCGCCGCAACGCCGGCCATTGCCTTGCGTGCATCCTGAACTTTGATCCAAGGGATCCCTACCGCAAGCGTCTCCGGCTTTGTCTGCTCGCTCACGATGGCAACGGCTCCGCGCGCCAACGCGTCTGACACAAACTTGTTCCCATCTGTTTTCTCACCGCGGATAGCAACAAACAGGGTGTGCGGCTTCACTTTGCGGCTGTCGTAAGCGACTTCTGCGATTTCCAGATCGCCGTTCACCGCTCCCTCATTCGCTTCGATGCCCCGCAGCAATTTCACGAGCCGGACTGGACCGCGGCTTGCGCCAGGCAGTTTCTTTTGCGCCAGGCCTTCGCTGTGTTCAGCCACGCTTCCCGTCCTCACACTCACCGAATTCTCCTCCGCGCAGCCGTGGATACCAAGGAAGCGTCGCGGGCAAACCGCACGGTGATGCGGCTCCCGCGGCGAATCATGGCTCCGGGCTCCGGAGACTGTTCCACTGCAATGCCAGTGCCAACCAACACGGGACTCAGTCCAAGTCTCATGCATTGCTCGGTGACTTCACGTACGGTCCTGCCCTGAAGTTGCGGAATGGGGATTCCTTCTCCCTCCGCAAGTTCAACGGTCGGCGCTGTCGATCCGGGCGCTTGTTGAGACACCGCCGGAGCAGAATCCGTAGCTGCCGTGCCCGTGTCGACCTGTACCGGATTGAAATCGGTCACGTCTGCCAGATCCTGGTCATTGCGATGTTGGCGGTTCGCTCGAAGAACGCCGTTGGGGACAGCAATATCATGTGGCACGTCCAAATAGGCCAGCACTTGCTGCGCGATGCGCTTGAATGCGGGGGCAGCGACCTGACCACCCTCGTGCATCCCGACTGGCGAATCGAGCTGCACCAGTATCGCCACGGCGGGCGTGTTGATTGGCGCGAAGCCGACGAAGGAGGCGATCAACTGGTGCGGAGAGTAATGACCGGTCGCCATGTCAAATTTCTGCGCGGTACCCGTCTTCCCTGCCGACGTATAACCGCCAAGCCGCGCCAGTTTGCCCGTGCCATTGAGCACGACGCCCTCGAGCATGCTGCGCATTGTTGCGGCAGTGGTTTCGCGGATCACGCGGCGAGGCTGCTGTTGCGGCGGTTCGACCATTTGCGTGCCGCGGCGCAGCGCACGGACGATGTGCGGCCGCACGATAAGCCCCCCGTTGGCCATTGCCGACATCGCGGTGATCATCTGCAACGGCGTTACGCCGATTTCCTGCCCCATGGAAATCGATCCCACCGAAACCGGCGTCCAATTTTCCAAGCGGCGAAGCATTCCGCGGCTCTCGCCGGGCAGATCCACGCCGGTCGGCTGGCCGAAGCCGAAGGACCGGATGTAGTCATAGAACTTGGGCGCGCCCAGCCGCAAGCCGACCTTGATCGCGCCAACGTCGCTTGAATGCGACAGCACTTGTGAAACGGTGAGCAGTCCGAACGCCTTGTGGTCGCGAATGCGATGTCCGGCGATGTAGATCGCGCCATTCTGACAATCGATGAGTTCATCCGGATTCGTAATGCCCTGATCGATGGCCGCCGAAAGCGTCACGATCTTGAAGACCGACCCGGGTTCATAGAGCGCGCTGGCGGCACGGTCCATCCGCGACTCGGGAGTGCTGTCCTTGGCAGCGTTCGGATTAAACGTGGGCCAATTGGCGATGGCCAGCATTTCGCCGGTGTTCGGGTTCTCGACAATGACGGTGCCCGACTTTGCTTGCGTGTCGTGAATGGTCTGTGTGAGTTCCTTCTCCGCGATGTATTGGATTTTTTCGTCGAGCGTGAGAACGACGCTCGTGCCTGTGTCCGGCGCCTTGTCGGTGGAGTCATACCAGCGGCGGTGAGCATCGGTGAGGATGAGCATCTTGCCGGGCTTGCTGCGAATTTGGTCGTCAAGCGAATACTCGACGCCGCCCAGACCCTTCTCGTCAATATCCACATAACCCAGGACGTGCGCGGCGAGTTCCCGCTTGGGATAGAAGCGCCCGCCTTCCCGCTGGAAATAAATCCCGCGCAGGTTCATCGCCGCAATTCTTTCCGCCTTTTCCGGCGGCAGCTTGCGCGCGATCCAGACGAAGGAATGCGAACCAGCCAGGCGCGTGGCGATCTCGTCGGGTGAAACGTCCAGGACCTTCCCGATCAACCGCGCGACCATGTCAGGATCGGCGATCTCCGAGGGGATGGCGAAGCAGGAATCCACCGGCACGCTCATGGCGAGCGCGTTCAGGTTGCGGTCAAAGATCTCCGCACGCCGGGCGCCGACTTCCACGATCAATCGCTGCTGATGTTGTGCTCGTGAATAGTATTCGCTGTAGCAGAACAGTTGCAGGTAGGCCAAGCGGCCCACCGCAGCCACGGTCCACAGGGCCGCCAGGCCAGCCACAATCAGTAATCGGGTCCGGGGACTGCGCAGGTCCATATTCTCGCCGGGGACTCCGGGTCAAAAGGTCTTCCGGCTCGGGCGCGTCCACGTCACCGGACAGCTCCGGTTCACCTTTCACGCCGTTGGCAGCGCGAAGGGACACCGCCGTTAGACGGGCGCGGGCTCTACTTGGAGCCCGTCAGAAGAATGTTACCGTTGCGCCGCCTCGCCTGCCGGGCGCGCTTCCGCCAGCACCGCGCCGGGCGGCAGATCCAAGGGAGCCACCTGGCCGGGCACAGGCGCAGTCAATCCAAGCTGTCGCCGCGCGATGATGTCGATGCGTCCGGGCGCCCGAAGGCCTGCCACTTCCAGTTTGAGTTCCTGATTGAGCTCCGCGGCCTGGGAACGCTCGCCACGCAGCGATTCGAGTTGATAGCGCAACTGGATGGTCTGGAAATGCTGCCAGGCATACAGGAATGCGCACAACGCGATCGATCCACCCAGCAAAATCAACCGGGCGCATTCGCGCATACGGTTTGGCGCCATCGGGCGCACCAGGCGCGAATTATCGATCTCATTGACGGTAAAGAATTCGGTCATTACAGCCACGCTTTCCCGTGCGGCGCCCCGTGCTGGCCGGCGTCTATTTTCTCGGCAACGCGCATTTTCGCGCTGCGGGCGCGCGGATTTGCCGCAATTTCCGCGTCCGATGCTTGCACAACTTTCTTCGTCAAAATCTTCAACGTGCCCTCCCGGGCCAGACGCTGAAAGCACTGCTTTACCGGGCGGTCTTCGAGCGAGTGATAGCTGAGCATCACCCACCGGCCGCCATGAGATAGTGTGGCAGGAACCCTAGAAAGAAACTGCCCGAGTTCCTCCATCTCTCGATTCACCGCAATCCGCAGCGCCAGAAACGTTTTTGTCGCGGGATGCAGCTTCTGCCTTCCCCTTACTTTTCGGGCCCCTGCCACA
>JBGPXQ010000032.1:0-12802 GCA_041492805.1 Terriglobia bacterium
CCGGCAGTCCCTTCATCGCTCATTGGATGGCGCTCTGGTTAGTGGGCGAATGGCAGGGAGAAGAATTGGGGATGGCTGCGGCTGTAGTGGAAAATAGACTCGGTCACAGAAACCTTGCGAAGTTATTGAACCAGGCGCCCGACGCAGCGACTTCACACCAGGACCGAGCTCTGCTCGGGGCGGCGTGGATAAACGCAATTGCGGAACTCAGTGGACCCGCTGAAGTTCAGAAGCTCTATACCGCACAGATGACGAAGCTCGACGTGCCCGGGGTGGCGAAAGCACTGGGAACAACTTCTACCGAACTAGAACGTAAATGGCAGATGTGGATTTACGCATATATCGCTGGCATGCCTCCTACCCCTCACTCCATGACGATGCCTATGGACATGCCGATGCCCAAATAAACGGGGATGCCAGTGAGTCGGCCTGCCGGATATCCTGTAGTCAATTTCGATTACAAATTCAGCGTTTCGTACTTGCCGGCAAGCCTGTCGCTAGCTTGGGAGAATACCGAGGACGGACGTTGAGGAGTTTTCCAGCGACCCGGGATCGCAAGATGGCAGGAGGGGCATGCCCCGTCGCGGAGCGAATTTTGCAGCACATCGTGCCAGGAACGCCGAATGAGAATTTGGCCGCAGCCGGGACAATAGGTGTGGGCCGCGCCGCTGTGAATGTTGCCTTCATAAACGTAGTGCAATCCTGCATCGAGAGCTATCCGCCGCGCCGCGTGTAACGTCTCGGGCGGCGTCTTGGGTTTATCACGCAGCTTGAAATCGGGATGAAACGCTGTGAAGTGAAGCGGGACATCGGGACCGAGGTGCTCCAGAACCCACTCGGAGAGTTGACGAATTTCGCGCGCGTCATCGTTCAGCGTGGGGATAATGAGATTCGTAATTTCGAACCAGACATGCGTCTCCTGCTTGAGCCACGTGAGCGTGTCAAGCACTGGCTGCAGATGCGTGAGGGTAATTCGGCCGTAGAATTCCTCCGTGAAAGCTTTCAGGTCCACATTGGCGGCGTCCACATGGTCGTAAATATCGTGGAACGCTTCACGCGTGATGTAACCGTTGGTGACCATCACCGTGCTGATGCCCGCTTCCAGGGCGGCGTGGCAGATGTCGACGACGTATTCTCCCCAGATTGTCGGCTCGTTGTACGTGAACGCGATCGACGGACAACCGTAGCGGATCGCCAGCGCGACAATGTCTTCTGGCGGGATGTGCGTCGAATGGACCTGATCGGATTTCGATTTCGAGATGTCCCAATTCTGGCAAAAAAAGCAGCCCATGTTGCAGCCCGCAGTGCCGAGTGAAAACACTCGCGTGCCGGGAAGGAAATGGTTGAGCGGCTTTTTCTCAATGGGATCGATTTGCAGCGCCGCAGGCGAGGCGTAGCCTAAACTGTAGAGCTTGCCGCCTTGATTTACACGAATGAAACAGAAGCCGGATTGGCCTTCACCGATGTGGCAGTGCCTCGGGCACAGGTAGCAGTGCACGCGGCCTCCGGACATGGGCTCCCACCAGCGGCCTTCGTGGAGAGCTTGCGTCTTCTGAAATATTTTCAATTCCTGCATGGCGATTCGAGGGAGGGAACATTCTCTCGAACTTCACGTTCTCGATGTAATTATACACCCATCCGTGGCACACAAATCAGACGCCCTGTTGGCTTTGCGCGCGGCGCCGTTCCGCCGCCCATGCCAGGAAATGCCCAAATCGCGCACGCTCGTACCACAGAAGGCGGAAAAATTCAGCGGGGCCAAGAGCGTGCATGTCTCCACCAAAAAATGTTTCGAGGCGCCAGCGAATGTAAGGGCTGGCCCACGGGCGGAGGCGGTAACCCTTGGCCGTAATCCAGTAATAGCGGAAAGCAGTGAACATCGATGGGGCTACTTCCAACCCTCGCGTTCGCGAAGCGCCGTGATGTGTGCAACGTGGTGGCGGCCATGCCAGGCATAGTGGCCAACCATGTCGTCGAGGGTCATCGTGCCGCGTTCCGGATGCCGCAAGCGGCGGGCAAAATCCTCGGGCCTCATCGAGCGCAGCAATACGTCCCAGCGCTGGTGAAGGGACTCGAGCAGAGCGAGAGAAATCTCGACAGGAGTTTCACGCGAATCTGCGAGCCCTGCCCAAAGCTTCTCGTCGTACGGCTTGATCGTCGGCTCGTTCTCGGTCAGCGCAAGCTTGAACCGCACGTATGCGTTCAAGTGGCTGTCCGGGATATGGTGAACGACCTG
The DNA here is from genome assembly GCA_041492805.1 of Terriglobia bacterium. Classification (GTDB taxonomy): domain Bacteria; phylum Acidobacteriota; class Terriglobia; order Acidiferrales; family UBA7541; genus Palsa-360. Next base: position 2,237 of record JBGPXQ010000032.1, read on the forward strand.
CCGAACGGTCCAGCCCCCGGGGCGATAAGGAGTATCGAATTGCTTCTGCGAGAGCCCAGCGACGGCGTCGCGCAAGGACTTGGGCACAGCCGCAATTCGGGCGATGGCGTTCTCGCGCTCAGCAGGAGTGAGCGTCGCCTTTGGCACGTACTCTCCGATTGGGTAACGCAAATCCATTGCAGTCAACCCCAGGCTAGATCATTTAGAAAAAATCAAACAACATTCATGCATGACAGATCCTCGCGCGGATACCGTCATTCCTTTTTCAATTCCTCAGCCGCGGCTGCGAAAAACTGGTCCACAATTTTCTTCGCGGCGCCTTCGATCATGCGCTGCCCTACTGCCGCGATCATCCCGCCGACTTGCGCTTCACCAGTGTAGCGCAATTCGGTCTGACCGCCTTTTTCAGCTAGCTCGACATGCCCTACTCCGTCGACGAAACCGGGGAGTCCCTTCCCGGAAAGCTTCATGCGCATGGATTTCGGCGGCTTCTTCTCAGCGAACTCGAGAGTGCCGGTGTATTTTCCGGAAATGGCGGCGATGCCGAACTTTACTGCTGCCTTGAAGCGGTCCGGGCCATCCGGATCGAGCCGTTCGCAGCCGGGGAGCAACTTGGCCAGTCGCTCCGGATCGGTCAATAGGGCCCAGACTTGCGCAGGCGGGGCGGGAAGAATATATTGTCCCGCAAGCTTCATGCCTTGCCTTGCGCCCGCGCGAACGCTCGCGCGAGGGCCCGGCGCATATAAACAGCGGCCATCTCCTTGCGATAGTCGGCCGACGCATGAAGATCGGAGAGCGGGTCGACGCCTTGCGCGGCGTAGCGAGACGCCTCGGCGAAGACCTTGTCCGACGCCCTCTTGCCGCGCAGTTCTTTTTCGACAGCAGTGGCGCGGAACGCCTTCGGACCGAGTCCCGTTACACCGATGCCGATATCCTCGATCGTGCCGCCCTTCCCGAGTTTGATCCGTGCAGCAACACCCACGATGGCGAAACCCGAAGCGGGTTGATGCAGTTTCTTGTATGCCGTCCCGGCATGAGGAGCGAGGGGCGCCACGCGCACCTGGCTGAGGATTTCGCCGGGGCGCAGCGCCGTGGTGAGCATATCCAGAAAAAATTCGCTAACCGGGATCGTGCGTGTCCCTGCGGTAGACGCGGCGATGATTTCCACGTCCAGCGCGAGAACCGCAGCGGGGTAATCCGCGGCGGGATCCGCATGGGCGAGGCTCCCACCAAGCGTGCCGCGGTTGCGAACCTGAATGTCCCCGATGGCAGCGGCGGTTTCGGCAAGCAGCGGACATTTTGCGCGGATGAGAGTGGAATTCTCGATCTCCGCGTGCGTGGTCAATGCGCCGATCGCGATGCGGCCGTTTTCCTCGCGAATGTAGTTCATGCCGCGAAGCCGTCCGATGTCGATCACGTAGCGCGGCTGTGCCAGGCGCAGTTTCATCAAGGGGAGGAGACTATGCCCGCCGGCAAGGATTTTTGCCTCGTCACCATGGCGCTCCACGAGGCGTAATGCATCTTCCAAAGTTCTTGGCGCGACGTATTCGAACTGTGCGGGAATCATTTGCTCCTCCTGCTGCCTTTATTCTGGCGGGCTCCAAGTGGAGCTCGCACCCTTTGCATGAGCTTCCAGATTCGTTCGCGCTTGAACGGCATGTCCACGTGTCGGACGCCGAACACAGAAAGCGCATCGGCAACGGCATTGGCGAGCGCAGGTGTGGCGCCAATTGTGCCCGCTTCGCCGACTCCCTTCACGCCCAGGGGATTGACCGGCGAGGGCGTGACGGTGCGGTCGGTTTCCATCCAGGGCATGTCGGCAGCGCGCGGAATCGCGTAATCCATTAATTCACCCGTAATGAGCTGCCCCTGCTCGTCGTAAACGGCTTCCTCGAGCATCGCCTGTCCGAACGCCTGCACGATCCCTCCGTGCACTTGGCCATCCACCAGCAATGGGTTCAAGACATTGCCGCAGTCGTCTACGGCGACATATTTCAGGAGCTTGACGTCGCCGGTTTCTGTATCGATTTCAACGACGCAGACGTGGGCGCCGAACGGAAAAGTGAAATTTGTCGGCTCGAAAAACGTCGTCGCATCGAGCCCCGGTTCCATGTTTGGCGGCAACTTCTTGGCGGTATAGGCGGCGGCGACGACCTCACCGAATGGAATTGATTTTTTCGGCTGCGCCTTCGAGAAGATCTTCATGTCCGCGAAGACAAGTTTTCCTGGGTCCTCGCCAATCAGGAACCCGGCAAGCGCGGCGAGCTTCTCCCGCAGTTTCATCAGCGACTTGTATACGGCGGTGCCGCCGACGGCCGTGGCCCGGCTTCCGAAGGTGCCGATTCCATAGGGCACGATGGACGTATCGCCATGAATCACATTGACGTCGCCGGGCTCAAGGCCGAGTATTTCGGCGCCCAACTGAGCGAAACTGGTTTCCTGCCCCTGCCCGTGCGGCGACGCACCCGTCATGATGTTGACCATGCCGCTCGGCTCGACCCGAACCGTAGCCGATTCCCAGCCTCCGGCCGGCATGGCGCTCGACGGACCCATCGCGCAAATCTCCACGTACGTGGATAGGCCGATTCCCACGCAGCGGCCCTGCTTGCGGGCTTTCGCTTGCTCCTGGCGCAGTTTCTTGTAGCCGGAAAGCTTCAGCGCCAGATCGAGGCTCCGCGGGTAGTTCGCGCTATCATAGATAACTCCCGTCGGAGTGGCGTACGGAAAGTCCTCGAGCTTCGGGAAATTCTTCCGGCGCACCTCGGCCGGATCTTTCTTGAGTTCCGCCGCGACCAGATCAACCGTTCGTTCAACCAGGTACGTAGCTTCTGGACGCCCCGCCCCGCGGTAGGCATCCGTGGCCATCTTATTCGTCAGCACGCCGGTGATCTCCGTCCGGATCGCGGGGATCTTATAGCAGCCAGAAGCCATTAAACCGGTCAGAGTTGGGATCAGCGGTGTGAGCAACTGATAGTAAGCGCCCAGATCAGCGATGACGTGAATGCGCAGGCCGAGAATCGTGCCGTCGCGCTTGAAAGCCACTTCGACGTCGTCAATCTGGTCGCGGCCGTGAATCGTGGCCTGGAAATTCTCGCGGCGCGTTTCGATCCACTTTACCGGCTTGCCCAGGCGCATCGCCAGATAGCCGGCCAGTGCCTCTTCGGCATACACGTTGAGCTTGCTCCCAAATCCTCCGCCGACTTCCGGCGTGATCACCCGCACGGAATGTTCGGGCACATCAAGCATGGCCGCAATTTGCGTGCGGAGCAAATGCGGGATCTGCGTCGACGACCACACGGTGAGCTGCCGTTCGCCGGGCTTGTACTCCGCAACGACGCCGCGGGTTTCCATCGCGGTAGGAATCAGCCTCTGATTTACTATGCGCTGCTTGATGACCTTGTCGGCCTTCTTGAACGCAGCTTTCAGGTCACCGCCCTCAAGCTCCCAACGATAGGCGATGTTGTCCTTGTGGCCATCGAAAAGAACCGGCGACCCCTTCTCGATTGCCTTTTCGGGATTGACGACCGGAGTCAGCGGTTCGTACTCTACTTCGATCAAATCGAGTGCATCGCGCGCGGCGTACCGGTCTGTCGCAACCACCACGGCGACGCCTTCCCCGACAAACCGCACTCGATCGTGCGCGAGCACGGGACGCGGCGCGGCCTTCATGTCCGGAATCTGCGCGGCGCAGGGTACGGCGCCGATCGAACCGCGAATATCGGCTCCGGTCAGTGCTAACACTACTCCCGGGGCGGCCTGCGCCTTCGACACATCGACGGACCGAATCTGGGCATGCGCGTACGGGCTGCGGAGAATGGCAACATGGTGCAACCCGGGCAACACGATATCGTCCACGTAGTGCGCCAGGCCCTGGATGAGCCGCGGGTCTTCCTTCCTCTTCAATGGTTTTCCGAGATATCGAGTGGCTGCAGGCATGGTTCCTCCAAGGCGCTTCAGCGCTTGCGCGACTTCATTTTCTTGGCTGCATATTCGACGGCCTGCACGATGTGCTGGTATCCGGTGCACCGGCACAGGTTGCCGGACAGCGCATGGCGGATTTCCGTTTGCGATGGGCTGGCGTTTGTGCGTAGCAACTCAACCGACGCGAGGATCATTCCCGGCGTGCAAAAGCCACATTGCAGGCCGTGCTTCTCCCAGAATCCCTCCTGCACCGGATGCAGACCATTGCCATTCGCGGGAGCCAGGGCGGAAAGGCCTTCGATCGTCGTGACTTCCGAACCCGATGCTTGCACGGCCAGTACGGTGCATGACTTCACGGCCTTCCCATCGAGCAGCACAGTACACGCGCCGCAAATTGACGTCTCGCATCCGACATGCGTGCCTGTGAGGCCGAGCACGTCACGGAGATAATCGACCAGCAGCAGCCGAGGCTCGACCTGGGTCTCGTACGACTTCCCATTCACGCGAACTTGGATTTCGGCGGACATGATGCCTCCAGGATCTACAGCGTGTTCCAATTACACACGGCTGAGCGAGGAAGGAAACTTACTCCGGTCGCACGAGAATTTCAAGGGAGGTCCCCTTAAGGTAGTTGGCCACCTTCCGATAATCCCGTTTATCGGGACCTGTTCGGGATCACAAGGGTGCGAAGATCAATCGTGATTCAGGTTGAATTGCGTTCTGCTGGCGCTCAGACGCATCTTAGGACGGCGGCTAAGCGGCTCAGCTTAGTGCGTTTTCATTGAATCACCTTCATCTTCACGGCCGCGCTCATCGGCAACTTGCCGAAAGAAGTCCTCCAGGGCCTGGATGCACCTTACGTCCGCATAAAGGTATGGCCGTGCGCTTATCATCCGCTGGACGAGGTTGAGGCGCAGCTGAGAGTCTCGGCCGAGATGTACTGCAATCTCGACGTATTCCGCCTTATCTGTGGCGATTGTCTCGACCATACCCAATTGAGTGAGTAATGCGTAAGAATGGCGCCCGCGCAGAAATCTACCCGGTATTGTGACTATCGGTAAATTGCAGGCGACCGCATCAAAAGTCGAGTTACAGCCAGACCATCCAATCCCGTCCAGATAAACATCTGAGACGAGGTATAGGTTCCAGTAATCGAATAATGAGAGGTACTTCGGCAGGAACCTGCAGTAATCGCTCGCATTTAGGCCCACGGCCGAAAAAGCGCGGTCAAGTCTCTTTTGGAAATCGCTGTTAACCTTGGTGTTCATGGTGAGAAAAACGAACTGGGCGTTTGGAACCCTCTTCGCAATCTGCGCAAACACATCATCGTGGTCAGGTAAGTACTTGAAAATGGACTGACTGCAAAGGTAAACGACTGCATCGTCGCGAAGCTGGAAGTCTTTACGTGTTAGGTTTAGGAGCATAGTCGGGATGACTGGCTCTCTGTAATACACACCGATCCCTGGGAGGCAAATTAGCTTCTCTGAATAATGATCCTGTGCATTCTCCGGCTCCATGATTGCACTCGAAAGGAAGTAATCGACATTGCGGAGGCCGGTTGTAACTGGATGGCCCCACGTTGCGCACTGAACAGGCGCCAGACGCATCGCAGCTAGTTGAGTCATCATCGGGTGCATGCCGACGTCTAGAAAAATCAAGATATGCAGATTATCGGCCCGAATCGCCCGCGCCATCTGGTCGAAATCGTTCGGGAAGTGCCGGAAACTAGAGCTAATTGTTCGCACCTCTTCCGTAATGAAGTCGGTCCTTGTGCCCGCATAGTATGAATAAATAAGGACCTGCTCTTGATTGTGCTCCTGAAGCCAAGCGACGTGACTTTTCGAGACGCTGTGAACCAGAAAACAGGATGAACAGTATCCGACACGCAGCTTACCGCGTGTTGGCGGCATTCGGAGAGGCGCGATCCACTGCGGATAATTCGCAGCCATGATCTGGTATACGAGTCCCCCATATTGAATTTGCAACTCTCGATCATCGCGACCTTGATATGCCAGATAGAAATTGGTATGGGTTTCGATAGCCGAAAGCGCGCTTTGTCTGGCTCCTGGAGTATCGAGGGAGATCTCATCACGAATCTTGCGCAAGCCATCGGTAAAACGGGCGCGGTAGTACTCCACTTCTTCCGGAGTATCGTATAGGATCGGCAGAAGAAGCGCCTCTTTTAGCTTCATACCGACATCATCGGGAAAAGCAAGAGTGGCCTCACGGGCTGCAGCAATGGCCTCCCTGGTCCGGTTACATTCGTTGAGGAGGTCGATGTACGATCGGTACAAACAAAGGGAGGGCAGGCAAATCCTGAAGCCCCGCTGGAGAACACGGATCGCCTCTTCGTGGTCGCCGCCTGATTTGTGGCATCGTGCCAGATCGATGTAAATATTCGGGTTCCTGTTGTTCCTCTGTAACTCCGCATGACACTTCTGCAGTGTCATCTCCCGTTCTTCTTGCATCTCTCGACGTAAGGTTTCCACTTGCTGTCTGTAGATTTCCTGCAGCGATAATTTCTTCAGATCGGGTGAGGAGCTACTCATCACCACACAGTATAGTCACGACTGACCGGAATTGTCCTCAAGCTACGGTCAGCGTCCAGATGCCATCCCATTGCCGGCTGCTCCCAGCTGGGCTGATCAACGCGACGAACATGGGACAAAGGCTCGCCCTCTACTTGCACGTTAATTCCCACATCCCGAGAAGTCGGATTATCGGAAAGTAGCCCCATCGTCCTTTAGGCCGAAAGCCAGGAAAACGGACGAAAGATTTATTGCGGCAGGGCTCGGACCCAGATGCGGCTGGTCGCGGGCTTGCCAAGGTGGACGGTGCGATTGCCGACGCGGAGCGTCATTGTCTCGTCGTATTCGCGGCGGCGGATGCGAGCGCGCGCTCCGGGGTGCAGCGCAAGCCCTGAGAGGAACTTCAGGAATTCCGGGTCCTTTTCGTAAACGCAGAGGACTTCCACGATCTGTCCCGCGAGCGCGTCGGAAAGCGCCGTGGCACCTTGTTTGCGTCGAAGTTTTGCCAGGCCGCCTCGCAAGGGCACGCCGTGCGGGCAGAAACCATCGGCGCCGAATCGGGCAAGAAGCAGCTTTTCAACTTCCGGTGAAATTCCGTGCTCAAGCCGCTCGGCTTCATCGTGGGCGCGCGTCCAGTCGAGGCCAATGACTTCCGTGAGAAGCTTTTCGGCAAGCTGGTGGCGCATGGCGAGGCGGTCCGCCATGCCGCTGCCCTTTCGCGTGAGCGCGATGCGGCCAGTGCGCCCGACGCGAAGCAGGCCGTCGCGCGTCATGCGCTTAAGAGCTGCTGTAACCGCCGGCGGGGTGACGCCCAGTTCTTCGGCCAAGCGCGCGCTGATGGGCTCCTGCTCTTCCTGGACCATCTCCCAGATGGCCTTCAGGTAGTCTTCGCGCGAGACGCTGGTTTTTTCGCGCGGCATGAGTCTCCTTGTCGGAATGTGTTACACCGTTTGTTGGATGTTCACTCTATCACGCAGACGCCGCGCCAGGTCCTTGACCCGCACTTCGATCTCGTCGCGGATCGCCCGGTAAACTGCCAGGTTCAATCCGTACGGGTCGCCAACATCCCAATCCTCGAGCGGGGGCGTTGGTTCATTGAAGACCGCTGCACCGGACCGTCCTGTCATGTTGATCACAAGATCTGCCGCGGACATATTTTCCGGACGTAGAGGTTTGGAACGTTGTCCGTCGGCGGGAATTCCATGCTCGGCAAGCACGGTGAGAGTTAAGGACGGAATCTCACCAAACGCCACCAGGCCCGCACTGGATGCCTCGATTACATCTGCTGCCAGGTGTCTCGCAACTGCTTCGGCCATCTGACTCCGGCAGGCATTTCCAATGCACAGGAACAGAACCCTTGTACGAGTCGCCATACTGCCCTTTCCGGCCAGGCCTCCGAGGGAAACAGAATGACACGGATTTCAGCGGCGCTCAACTGGAACGGCAGAGGGGATGGCGGGAGAATTCACGGGCCTGCCTTTTCCCTCACCAGGTTGGCGCGCCACCCGCAGAAAATACTCGTGCACGGTCGAGTCACTGGTGAGTTCAGGATGGAAGGTCGCTATCAAGATGCGGCTTTGGCGCAGCAGCACGGGTTTGCCTGCGGACGTGGCGAGGACTTCCACGCCTGGCCCTGTGCGCTCGATGATCGGAGCACGAATGAAAACCATCTCGACGGGCGCCGGCGAGAGGCTCGTCATCTCATGGCGCACTTCGCTCGAGAGCTGGCGGCCATACGCGTTGCGGATGACGGTGATGTCGGCCAGTCCCAGTGACGGCTGCGCGGGATTACGAACCTCCCGCGCCAGCAAGATAGCGCCGGCGCACGTGCCGAAGATCGCGCCACCCCGGGCGGCATGCTCAAGCAAGCTCTTGTCGAGGCCTTCCTCGACGAGAAACTTCCACTGCGTGGTGCTTTCGCCGCCGGGCAGGATCACGGCGTCTACACCATCCATATCACTCGGCGTGCGCACGAATACATACGCCACCCCGATTCGTGCGAGCGTCGCGCCATGCACTTCAAAGTCTCCCTGAACAGCGAGTATGCCGACTTTCATGCGTTCTTTCCCCGCGCCCCGAGCTTGTCGTTACCATCCACGCGTCTGGAGCAGGTCCTTCTCCTCAATCTGGCGGATGTCGAGGCCCTTCATCGCTTCGCCGAGTTCCTCGGAGGCTTCGAGAACGGCCTTTGCGTCCTGGTAATGCGTCGTGGCCTTCACGATGGCCTTCGCCCGCTTTTCTGGATCGCTCGACTTGAAGATCCCCGACCCGACAAAAACCGATTCGGCGCCCAGATGACGCACGAGCGCGGCGTCGGCAGGCGTAGCGATTCCGCCGGCGGAAAAATTCGGAACAGGGAGTTTTCCCGTTCGAGCGATTTCACGCACCAGGTCCAGGGGAGCGCCCAACTCTTTCGCAACGTGCATCAATTCATCGCCGCGGAGCGTTGTGAGGCGGCGCATCTCGCCGGTGATTGCTCGCATGTGGCGCACAGCTTCCACGACGTTGCCCGATCCCGCTTCGCCCTTGGTGCGGATCATCGCGGCGCCTTCGGCAATCCGCCGCAGCGCCTCACCCAGGTTGCGCGCGCCGCATACGAAAGGCACCTTGAAATCGTGCTTCCAGACGTGGTTTTCCTCGTCGGCGGGAGTAAGCACTTCGCTCTCGTCAATAAAATCCACTTCGAGCGCTTCGAGCACCGCGGCTTCCGCGAAATGGCCGATGCGCACCTTGGCCATGACCGGGATGCTCACTGTATTCATGATTTCACGGATGATTTTCGGCGAGGCCATGCGCGCCACTCCGCCTTCTTTGCGGATGTCCGACGGCACTCGCTCGAGCGCCATGACGGCGCACGCTCCAGCCTCTTCGGCAATGCCCGCCTGCTCCGCGTTGGTGACGTCCATAATGACGCCGCCTTTGAGCATCTCGGCCAGGCCCACTTTCACGCGCCACTGGTCGCTCGAGTAGTTTCCATTGCTTCCTTGCGCTGCTGTCATACGTTTCTCCTCGCTTCCATCCCCGTTTGCCGACGGGCAGCGGAATCTCCCGTAGGCGCTACCTTGTCCTGTATTTTTCCCTGTCAATTATGACGAAGCGCCCCTGGCCACGCGCCAGAACATTCCCCGCCCCGTTACGAATCTCGCCCTCATGATACAACTGACGGCCATCGCGGCGCGCGACAAATCCCTCGACGACGATCTCCTGGTTCACGCGGATCGGCCGGAGGTACTCTACGCGCAAGTCTGCCGTAACTGCATGTTCCCCGTGAAATCGGCACGCTTTGCTCATGGCTTCATCCAGCAGCACGGCGATGATTCCGCCATGAAGAAACCCCGTGCCGCCCTGGTATTCATCGCCAAGCTGAAAACGTCCGACGATGCGCTGGCGTGCGTCATCCTGTTCGAACGCAAGCTTCATGCCCCGCACGTTTGCTCCTCCACAACCGAAGCATGGATTTTCGGGCTTGGGATCAAGTCTCATTTCGCTCCTGGACTTTTTCGCAATGCCGCCCTCCAGGGCGGCACTTTGACATCGAGTACATCCCCGCCTGAAGACGGGCGCTACACAAGTGCAACGCGGGGCATTTCCGCGCGCCGCGCACCCCGCTGCCGCTTCCGCATTTCGATGCGCAGCACGTCGGACAGCGTGGCGATCCCGCGGGTGATTTCGCGCTCATTGAGGCCGGCAAATCCGAGCCGTAGTGTGTTGGGCATATGGTTCTGCAAGTAGAAATAACGGCCGGGCGAGAACACAACGCCTCGTTCGCGCGCATGAATGAGGAGTTCGCTCGCATCAAACCCCGGAGGAAGCTCGACCCAAACACACATCCCTCCTTCCGGGCGCGCCCATTTCGTCCCCTGTGGCATGTGTCGATCGAGCGCCTGCTCAATCGCGGCCAGCCGCGCGCTGTATACTTTCCGTGTACGCTCCAAATGACGGCTCAGGAGTCCCCGGCGCATGTATTCCGCCAGAATTGCTTGGCCAAGTTGCCCCGTATGCAGGTTCGTCGCTTGCTTCACCAGCCGCAGACGGTCGATGACGTTGGCCGGGGCGACAATCCAGCCAACACGCAGTCCCGGAAACGCAATTTTCGAAAAGCTGTCGATCTGGATCA
>JBGPXQ010000148.1:0-6601 GCA_041492805.1 Terriglobia bacterium
ATCCCGGCTTTTCCGACGAGATCTTTAGTAAATCGTCCCTCTCCAAGCAGGCTTCCCAAGCCCTCGCCAAAAAGAGCAAAAATTAAGAAGCCCGATAGAAAGCGCTCACTCCTCACGGCCATCCTGCTGTCGCCGAGCATGGTTACCAAGAATAAATATAACTGAACCTAAATACCCTGCAATCGCCATGTTTCATTTTGTTACATTTCTACCCATTCCTTGACGCATGGAATAGAATGTAATGGTTTAGGCCAAAAAAGTACTATGTTTAGCGGCAGTTGCGGCCGGCTGTCCCTGGCATCGCAACTGCATCATATTTGGTCTCTTAACCGCCCATATAGGCTAGATCGCTGGTTCTGCCTTTGAACGAGGAAACGCCCTTGTATAAGAGTGCCCCAAGCTCCCGCACTCGCCCCAGCCGCATTGCTGGCTTCAGCATGACCGAATTGGCGGTTTCCCTGGCTGTGCTTCTGATTCTGACGGCCATCGCCATCCCTTCGATGATGCGCTCGTTTCGAACGTACCAACTCAATGACGCGGCCGCGCGCTTGGCTGACATGCTGAAATTTACGCGATTCGAAGCGGTGCGCCGGAACAAGCAAGTCAGTTTCGTGATGCAGCCGAGCGGAACTGGTTGGCTCGTCGGAACCGATTCGAACGGAAACAGCACCCTTGATCCGACTGAGAAACAGCAGTTGATTGCGGGATTCGCCACCCTCCTGTCATCTGGAGTGGCCCCAACTCCGACAGCCATTAGAGCAGCCTTGGGCGGTGCAGCGCTCACCCTGAAGTCCGGCAGCGCCGGATCCGTCACGTTTGATTCACGGGGCGCGATTCGCGTCGGCGGGAATGTTTCCACCAGCATCTTTGTGTTTTACGTCGGCAGTCTGACCAATCCCGAGTTCGGGTTTCGCGCCGTGATTCAGCTGCCTTCCGGGAGCACGCAAATCTGGACCGCTCCGAACGGCGGAACTTGGCAGCAAATCAACTGAGGCACTAGACCTGAAACCATGATGCTGCGCTCGTTCAAAAGCTCGCGCGCCTGGCAGGAAGGCTTTAGCATCCTGGAGATGCTGCTCGCCACGGTAATATTGCTCGTAGGTCTAATTGCGATCGCGCAGCTGGTTCCCGCTTCGATCCTCTTGAATTACCGAAATCGCACCGACTCCTCCGCGCTCGTTTTTGCTCAACGGGAGTTGGATCAAATGCTCGACCAGCCGTTGAGCAAGAATTCCTTTCTCGATTCGCTGGGAAACCCTTGTCAGCTTGGCGATCCGACGAACCCCAATTCCCTCCAAGGCACCAACGTCTTGGTCTTCAACAACCAGGCGGTGATCGACTTTACATCCTCGGTCTCCGGCTATAACTTCACCTTTACGGACCCGACTGATCCCAGCGGCGCGACCTATGATGTGCGCTGGGCCGTGATCATCACTGGGAATGGAACTATAGCCTCGTCTAAGCGATTTATCCTCGGCATCCGGCAAGTGGGCGGCAACGGCTATTTTCAACCCATCACCCTTGATACGATGGTGGGAAAATGAAACTAGCCCCCAGCGACAATCGCCAGTTCGGGTTCACCCTCATCGAATTGCTGGTTGCTCTGGGTATTTTTCTTTTAATCACCGGGGCGGCGTTTACTCTGCTGAGTTCCTCTCAACAGCGTTACCAAACCGAGTCTCAAGTGTTGACGTCGTTCCAGGAAGCGCGCCTGGGTTTGGACCAGATGGTACGGGACATAAATGACGCCGGCTTTCCGCCACCGACTTTCTTCTCCTCCTCGTTTCCGCTGCAGTCCGCGAGCTCCCCTTTTGGGTGGAGCCCTGGTTACACCGTCCCCACTCCCTGCCAAATCGGCACCGCTGGCGGTGGAACGTGCATCACTCCGGGTGATTTCGATATCATCATCGAGACCAATCCCAATCCTCAAGACGCTGGCAGCCAGGTTCAATGGATCCGTTACCAATTGCAAGGAACGACTCTCATGCGCGGAGTCGCCAACAAGGCTTCTTCTCACGACCCGTCCACGGATACGTCCTTAACTGGAGTGCTTGTACCCTTCGTCCAAAATGTAGTAAATAACACCTGTCCCCCGTCACTCCCACAGTGTCAAACGGCGTATCCGGGCATCTTCGGAGGAGGTCCCGTGCCGATCTTCAGCTATACCTGCGACACGCCGACCGCACCCCAGTATCCAGCTCCCGCTTGCTACTTGGCCGGAGGAGACAATTCCCCGGCAAACATCCGGGATGTCGCTATAACCTTGATCGTTGCGGCCCCTCTGCCGGATGCCGCCACGGGCCACCCGCGGCTCGTACAATTGAGTGGGCGTGGCCGCCGAGTCAATCCCAATCATTGAAGGTCCATAGAGGAACCATGAGAGCCAGGAGAAGAATTCGAACGAAGCGGACCGAAGAAGGGATCGCTCTGCTGATCTCCATATTCATTCTGCTGCTGATCAGCGTTGTGGCCATTGCTTTAATCGTTTCGTCCAGCACGGAATCGGCACTGGCAGGCAACTATCGTTCCTCGACCGGGGTGTACTACGCGGCTATGGCTGGATTGGAGGAGGCACGCAGCCGGCTACTGTCGAAGAATCCCAGCTACTTCAGGACCACTTCGCCAGGCTTCCTGCCATCTCCTGGAACACCTCTTTCCGTAGGCTCTCCCATTTACATGATCAATCCCTTGTCCAGCGAAACCGTGGCGCCGTGGGATTCCAGTTCGGCCTACTTCGATAACCAATTTAACCTGGAATTTGCCAGCAGCGGGTTTTCGGTTCCGTCCTCTCCTCCTTGGACATACTCGGTCTGGAACACCAGCCCGCTGAATACGTTTTCCTTTCCGGGCCCGCTCTACAAGTGGGTACGCATCAACGCCGTCTCCGAGCAATCTCTCAACCTGCTCGTCGCTCCCACGTATTCCACCCCTTACGATTCCACGACACCGGTATTCTACGATGGCACTCAACTGAACATTTCCGGCACCGGCGCACAGGTGCTGGAGATCACCGCGCTTGCGGTCCTCCCCAATGGCAGCCAGAAGATTCTTCAGTATCTTGTGGCTCCCATCCCTTTTATGTTCCCTGCTGCGCTGACCATCGCAGGGACGAATGTTACGTATGATGGGCCGAATTATAATCAGTTTCGGGTGACGGGAACTGATGGATATGGCAATGGGTCGTGTTCGCCTCTGACCGGACCGCCGTCCCCTTTTGCGGCAATCGGGTACACGGCCAACGACTCCAGCCAGTCAAACATCCTGAGCGGTATTCCGGGGTCCAACACGGGTAATTACACCGGCTCCAGCGGCCCCCCGAGCGTAAGCTCCGTGGCTGCGGCGCTGCCCGCCAATTTACAGACGCCCAGCGGGCTGGACGCTCTGGTGCAAAACATTACAGCGAATGCGGATGTCGTCATCACGGCGGCCACCGCGAACTCTGGCGATTTACCTGCCGCAATGTCTCCGACGAATCCCATGACCGTGGTGATCCAAGGCTCGCTTAATCTCGACGGTGGTACGGGCTATGGACTTCTCCTGGTTACCGGTAGTTTCATCTACAACCCCGCTTCGTCATGGAAAGGGCTCATTCTAGTGATAGGAAAAGGCTACGTATCTGGAGACCAGCCAGGGGCAGGTCAAATTACAGGGGCAATGTTCGTGGCGAAGACGCGGCGCGACTCGGATGGTAAATTGCTGCTCGGTCCGAATTTGGGCGATTCATCTGTGAATTTCACTCCCGGCACCACGCAAGGCTCTGGCATTCGTTACAGCAGTTGCTGGATCGCGGCCTCGCTTTCCAAGGTTTCACTGGGCACCGACAGCTCCAAGGTTCTTTCCTTCCACGAAATCTCGCAGCCGTAAGAAGTTCTATGCTGAGAAACATTCGTAGCTCAGTTTTCTGCGCCGCGGGAGCCTGGGCTCTCTGAATTTTGCCAGAGGAGGCTCCCTGACTACTCCCATTTTGGCGCTCGGAGTCGCGGGGCGCTATAATGGGCGGATGCGTAATCGCCAGGAAAGCCCACAGATACACGGCACCACGGTGCTGTGCGTGCGCAAGGACAACAAGGTGGTGCTCATCGCCGATGGCCAGGTGACCATGGGCGACCACGTGATGAAGCACACCGCGCGCAAGACGCGCCGCCTTTACAACGACAAGGTTGTGGCTGGTTTCGCCGGATCCACGGCCGACGCGATTACACTTTTTGAACGATTCGAAACCAAGCTGCAGGAGTTTTCCGGCAATCTCCAGAAAGCCGCGGTCGAGCTGGCCAAGGAATGGCGCAAGGACCGCGCTCTTCGCCATTTGGAAGCCCTGCTCATCGTTGCCGACATCAAAGGCACTTTCGTTCTTTCCGGCACTGGCGACGTCATTGAGCCGGACGACGGTCTGGTGGCCATTGGTTCTGGCGGAACGTTCGCGCTTGCTGCCGCGCGCGCGCTGGTGAAGCACTCGAAACTGAATGCCAAGGATCTGGCCATGGAGGCCATGCGCATCGCCAGTGAGATTTGCATTTACACGAACGCCAACTTTACAGTCGAAGAGCTCTAGCAAGAAAAGTAGTTAGTTTTTAGTTGTAAGTTTTAAGTAGGAAGGAAAGGAATTTGGGATTGTAACGTCTCTTCCCGTTGAGATGGGCACAGGAGTGAGCGACCGGGCTAAGGCACGGAGCCGAGGGCTTCGGAAGGCCGTCCCGACAGAATAAGAACGGCAGAAGCAGCGGACGTGCCAAGCGGTAGTGAATATTACGGACGAGAAGCAGGGTGCAAACACATTGGGCTGTTTTCGCGCATCAAAGGAACTGAGCAACTCATGACGATTAAGTCCGAAAAAGAATTAGTGTACGCACCGGGAGGCAACGGCGCCGAGCCCGTCGAGGGGCAGGAACTTCTTCCCCCTCTCGATGACATGACGCCGCGCGAAATCGTGGCGGAGCTCGACAAATACATCGTCGGGCAGAATGCCGCCAAGCGCGCCGTGGCCGTGGCCCTGCGCAATCGCGTCCGCCGCCAGAAGCTTCCGCCGGAAATCGCCGAAGACGTTCTGCCCAAAAATATTTTGATGATCGGCCCGACCGGCGTCGGAAAAACAGAAATCGCGCGCCGCCTGGCGCGTCTTGCCGGCTGCCCGTTCGTCAAGGTCGAAGCTTCGAAATACACCGAAGTCGGCTACGTCGGCCGCGATGTGGAATCGATGGTCCGGGATCTCGTTGAGACCTCCATCGACATGATCCGCGAGGAAAAACTCGACGAAGTCGCCGACCGCGCCGAGCAGGCCGCGGAAGAACGCGTGCTCGATCTCCTGCTTCCGCCGGCTCCTCCTCCCCCACCTGGCACTCCGGACGCCGAGGTTGCCGCGCAGCGGGAACAGACGCAGCGCACTCGCGAAAAGCTGCGCCTCCAACTGCGCGAAGGCAAGCTCGACCAGCGCATGGTGGACCTGGAAGTCCGCGAACGCGCCATGCCCCCGTTCGAAATCATCTCCAATCAAGGCGTTGAGGAGATGGACGTCAATATCAAGGACATGCTCTCCGGCATGTTCGGGCAGCAGAAGAAAAAGCGCAAAATGAGCGTCGCCGACGCTTTCGAATACTTGATCCAGGAAGAAGAAAACAAGCTGCTGGACATGGACCAGGTCACGCGCGTGGCCGTGGAGCGCGCCGAGCAGATGGGCATCATCTTCATCGATGAGATTGATAAGGTTGCCGGGCGCGAATCCGGGCATGGGCCCGACGTTTCGCGCGAGGGCGTGCAGCGCGACATTCTTCCCATTATCGAAGGCACGACCGTCAACACGCGCTACGGTATGATTCGCACCGATCACATTCTTTTCATCGCGGCCGGTGCGTTTCACGTGAGCAAGCCGTCCGATTTGATTCCTGAGCTTCAGGGCCGGCTGCCCATTCGCGTCGAGCTGCAATCGCTCAAGGAAGAAGATTTCATCCGCATTCTGACCGAGCCAAAGAATGCGCTTCTCAAGCAGTACGTCGCGCTGCTGGAAACCGAAGGCGTCAAGCTCAACTTCACCGAAGACGCCGTTGCTGCCGTCGCCCACTTTGCCACCAGCGTGAACGAGCAGACCGAAAACATCGGCGCCCGCCGCCTCCACACCATCCTCGAAAAAGTACTCGACGAAATCTCGTTCGAAGCGCCCGACCTCAAGAAGAAGAACGTGAAGGTGGACGCCGCTTACGTTACCAAACAGCTCGCGGATATCGTCAAGAACCAAGATCTGAGCCGTTACATCCTGTAGTTCCTGAAATTGGAAAATGGAAAATAGAAAAGGGACGGCACTTCACATCACAAGGCGCCCCGCGCAACTCTTTGCCATTTCCTATTTTTTCTTTTCCATTTTCTTGTTTTCGGCTGGCTGTGGCGCTCCGGGCGATCCCGTTCCGCCTTCACCGCCGGTTCCCGTCGCAATCAAGGATCTCGCGGCCCACCAGGCCGGCGACGGTGTGCAGCTTTCCTTTACCCTCCCGTCGAACTCCATCTCCGGGGAAAAACTCCCGGCGCCGCCTGCGGTCGAAATCCTTCGGGGCATTGTTAAACCCGACGGCTCGGTAGACTCGAAGACATTCCGAGTTGTTTACACGATTCC
>JBGPXQ010000009.1:0-17085 GCA_041492805.1 Terriglobia bacterium
CCGGTTGCGAGGCCGCCTATGGCGCCGCGGGTTCCCACAAGAATCGAGAAGGGAATCGCGAGCAGAATGATAATGGGCGCGATCAGGGGGAAGGAGAGTTTCTTCTGCAACTGCACGGACAACCGCGCCACGTCGAAGCCCGCCTGTCGAAGATCGTTGATGTATTGCTTCAGCTCGCGCCAAGTCATCTGATAGGACTGGCGCACTTCGCGATTGAAATACGAGGGAGGCTCATTCAACTCCTTGAGCGCGTAGGCCAGGAACGGCGCGTAGTGAGAAACCTGGCCATGCTCGAAATCGCGGAGCCAGCCCGACTCCAGAATCCAAACACTCTGCCGGCTGTCCCAGTGAGCGCGGGCCGCGTAGATGCGCCGTTTGATTTCGAACGTCGCAGGGTCAAGTTCGAAGACGTTGAGCCCGCCGAAAAGCTGCTTATCCGCGTCGAAGAATTCGTAATTGTAAACTTTCGAGTGCTCTCCGAAGATCCACTGACGGCGAGGCTGGTAGTAGGTTTGCGCGGGGCGCCCCTTGATCTGATTGCGCAGGGCGTCCTGGCGCTGGTTGGCGTAGGGCAAATACGTGTCGTCCAACACGACCAGCCCGCCAGCCAGCAGCAGCCCCGCCAGCAACAGAGGAAGGGAAATCCGGTACAGGCTGATCCCCCCGGCTTTGAAGGCAATCAGTTCATTGTTTTTCGTCATGACGCCGAGGGTGATCAATACCGCCACCAGAGCCGCGAGCGGCGCCAGCTGATACGAAAGGTAGCTGGCGAGATATATGAAATAGCCCAGGACTTCTGAAAACCCGGTACGATGTTGTGCAATGTCGTCCAGAAGCTCGAAAAACGTGAACACTTCAAAGAGCAAAATGAAGCCAACCGTCAAAAACAGAAAATAGAAGAGAAAACTGCGCAGCAGATAAATGTCGAGCAGTTGCGGGATGCCTCCCCGGCCTTTGCGTTTTGTGAAAGCGCCACGGCGGCGTACGGGACTATCTTCTGGCGGGCTCCAAGTAGAGCCCGCACCCGTTCCCGGCGGGCTCGAAATTCTGGTGGGCTCCAAGTGGAGCCCACTCCCGGTAGAGCCCGCACCCGTGCTGACGGGCTCGACGCCCAGGTCTTCACGGAGGAAGATTCTCCAAATGCGCCAGGCGGCGATGGACGTGAAAGCCGCGCCCAATCGACTGCTCCCCGGCATGCGCTCCAAGCGTGGCAGGAGAAACAGGCCGAGGGCGGCCGTCAGAACGTTTGCCGACCAGATGCCGGCCCAAACCGGAATCGCGCCCTGGCGCGCCAATTCCGCGCCGATCGTGAACAGGAGGTAATAGCCGGAAATGAGGAGCAGAGTGATCAGAAAGCCCGCGGCGCGACCGCCGCGCCGTGGCCGCGCCCCCAGCGGCACGGCGAGCAGAGCAAACGAAATGCAGGCAAATGGAAAAGAAAGGCGCCGTTGAATTTCGACGTTTACATCGCGAGCGCCTGCGTTGCGTTCGCGGAAGAGGGCGCGCATCGTGCGGGCCGGTATGCTTAGCTCGGAAGCGGGACCGGTTTCGAGCCCGCGAACTTCGACGGGCAAATCACGTTCGGCGAAGGCGGAGAGAGAGTAGTTGCCCGGTTCGCTCAGGGAGAATTCGTGGTCGCTTCCATTGCGCAGATGCAACTCCAGCTTGCCCTCCCTGCGGTCGGCAATTACAATCGCTTCCTCCGCCAGAGTGAGGCGCGAGATGTCCTTAGCGTCCGTTCCCGCGAGAAAGACACCTTTCCAGCGCGTGGCGGCCGAGTCGATGTCGTTCACGTAGAGGACCAGGCGTGGGAAGCGCTCGTCAAAGACACGCGGCGCAACCTGGAACGAAGCTTGTCCTGTGCGCAAGCGGTCTTCCAGCGCGCGATAGGTGCGCACGGATAGGGGTCCGAGCCAGAGCGTCATGCAAAAAGTGATCAGGGTTGCGCCCACGGCGAGAGCGCCGATCGGAACTAATAGCCGGCGGCGTCCCAAGCCCAGAGCGCTCATGGCGATGAGTTCGCTATCCGCGGACATGCGCCCCAGAGCAATCAGCACACCGACGAGGACGCCGATCGGCAAGGTGAAGCTCAGGATTCCGGGAAGCGTGCAGAGGAAGAGAATGCCGAGCGTCGTCCACGACGCGGAGTGGCGGACCACCAAATCCATCAAGCGCACCAATTGCGGCACGAAAAAAACAAACGAGAAAATTCCCAGTCCCAGCAGCGCGTGGGAGAAGACCTGGCGGCAGATGTACCGGTCGATGAGTCGCATCGCGAGCAGGCGCCATTCTAGCATGTCCGCGAATTGTCGGACGGAAGCGGCAGGCAGATGAACCGCGTCCATCTGATGACTCTTTGGCACATGCACCAGCCGCAGTACCGCGACCCGTCCACCGGGCGGTACGTGCTGCCGTGGACGCGGCTGCACGCGCTCAAGGACTACTGGGGAATGGTTCGCGTGCTTGAGGAATTTCCACGCGTGCACGCGACGTTTAACGTGGTGCCGTCGCTGGGGGCGCAGCTTGAGGAATACGCCAGCGGGGATTTTGATGAGCCCTGGTTTGCGACGGCTTTCCGGCCGGCGAAAGACCTGACGACAGAAGATAAATCGGAATTGCTGGGGCGCGCGTTCCACATCAATTACGACCACATGCTGGCGCGGTGGCCGCGATTCGTCGAAATTCACCAATGGGTGAATGCGCAAGGCAGCGAGCGCGCGATGCAGAATCTCGGCGAGCGCGATTGGCGCGACCTCCAATTGCTTTCCCAACTGGCGTGGATGGACGAAGAATATCTGGCGGGCGATCCCGTCGTTTCCCGGCTGGCCCGGAAGGGGGCCGAGTACACCGAACAGGACAAGCAAGACCTTCGCGCGAAACAGATCGAACTTCTCGGACGCGTGCTGCCGGAGTATCGCCGCGCCGCTGCCACGGGGCAGATTGAAATCTCCGCGACGCCGTTCTACCACCCGATCCTTCCCTTGCTGTGCGACACGGACATCGCACGCGTGTCGAATCCCGGGACGCCGTTGCCGGTGCCTGCGTTCCGGCATCCGGAAGATGCCCGCGAACAGCTCGCTCGCGCGCGCTGTTATCATGAGCGAGTCTTCGGGCGTGCGCCGGACGGGCTATGGCCTTCGGAAGGTTCCGTGTCCGAACAGGCGCTTTCGATCGCGGCGGAACTCGGGTTCAAGTGGTTTGCCACCGACGAAGGCGTTCTTGGCCACACGCTGCGCGCGGGATTCGGCCGGGACAGCGCCGGTGTGCCGTCCAACGCAGACAAGCTCTATTCTCCGCTGCGCGTACGCGTAGGTGGCCGCGAAATGGTTGGGTTCTTCCGCGATCACTATCTGTCGGACCTGGTCGGGTTCGTCTACAGCCGGATGGACGCCGCTGCGGCGGCGGAGGATCTGCACAACCGAATCCGCGTCATCGGCGAACGTGTGCAGATCGGGCGTCCGCTGACGATTTCGTTGATCCTGGACGGCGAAAACGCGTGGGAGTACTACCCGGGGAACGGCCGCGAATTTCTGCGGCAGTTCTACCGCCGGATCGAAAACGATCCGGATATTCGCGCGCTGACGGCAAGCGAGGCGGTGGCCGCGGCGGGCGAGATTCCCACGAACGACGGAATCTTTCCGGCGTCATGGATCAGCGCCAACTTCGATGTCTGGATCGGTTCGGGCGAAGACGTGACGGCCTGGGAACATTTGCGCCGCGCGCGCGATTTCTATAAGGAGCAAGCGGAATACGCGGCCAAAGGTTTTCCCAGAGCGCCGAACTCCGACCAGCTCGCGGCCTCGTACGAGGCCCTGCTCGGGGCCGAGGGAAGCGACTGGTGCTGGTGGTACGGCCCGGAACACAGCTCGGCGAACGATGCGGAGTTTGACGCGTTCTACCGGAAGCTGCTGACCGAGGTGTATCTGGCGCTGGGAGCGGAAGCGCCGGACGTTCTGGCGGAACCGATCAAGCGGCAGCCGGAACGCGCGCTCGTCCTGCCGCCTGCGGCGTACCTGAACGTGAAAGTGGATGGCTGCGAATCGACCTACTTCGAATGGATGGGCGCGGGGCTCTATTCGGCGGACCGCCGAAGCAGCTCCATGCACGGACGTTTGCTGCTGCTGCACGAGTTGCGCTACGGATTCGACGAGAAGAGCTTTTATCTGCGAGTGGACGTGTTTGCGGACGCCTTGGCAGAGCTGAGAGACGCCGAATTCAGGATCACCTTTCGCGCCGAGCACGAGTTGCGCGTCGTGGTGCGCCTGGAGGAAGGGCGCGTGAGCGGCTACCTGGTGGAATCGCGCGATCTTTGCCTGCTCGGGCCGGATGAAGTAGTGAAAGTCGCCTGCGACAAGATTCTGGAAGTGTCTGTCGCCAAAGACATGTTCATTCTCGGCGACCGGAAATCCGTTCAGCTTGGCGTTACCATTTGGGAGGGAGGCCTGCCTGTGGATTTGCTTCCCGCGGAGGGCCTGCTGGAAATTCAGTTGGGCGCCGAGAACTTCGGCTGGTCCGTGGAATAATTCAATATGTGATGTCTTGGATTTTCGGGAAAGAGAGAGGGATTCCTCACTTCGTTCGGAATGACGCCCAATTAAAATAGTTTTATGGCGAGTGAATGAGGGCGCGAGCCCACGGGAATCATCGTGATGAGGCTTTGCGTTCGGACGCGGATCACGGCGAGGTCATTGGAGTCTTCGTTGGCGACCAGGAGAAGGTCTCCGCTGGGATCGAGGGCGCATGGGCCGGGATGGCGGCCCGTCATGATCGGTGCGAGCAGGCGCCGGGTGGACGTTTCGATGGGCGTGACGCTATTGGCGATGGCGTCGGAAACGTATACCAGGGAGGCGTCAGCGTTCATGGTTCCGTCGGCGGGCGCGGAGCCTAACAACATCGAGTCGGAAACTTCAGTTCTCCACGTGTCAATCACTTCAATGCCGTGTGAGCCAGGCGTGCTGACGTAGAGTTCTCCACCATCGGGTTTGAGCAGCAGCGCGGTGGGTGCGCCGCTCAAGCGCAGGTTTGCAATCAAAGCCCGCTTCCGAAGATCGACCGCTGAAATTTCGTTCGAACCCGTGGCGGATACGAATGCCACGGAACTGTCCGGCAACACGACAACTTGCTCCGGATGGCTTGCCACGGTGACAGTGGCCTGGAGGGCGAGAGTCGAGGCGTCGAACACTTCGAGGGTGGAATCGTCGCGATTGGGGACGAGAACTTGCCTGCCGTCGGGCGTAACGCGCGCGAGCCATGGACGACGGCCGGTATGTGCGCGCGCGACGACCTGCCCCGAGCGGCAATCTATGGCCACCAGGGTTGCCGAGCCTGAAGCCGCCACGTAGGCAAGCCGTCCGTCGGGTGAAAAATCGAGCGCGAAGGGAGATGCGCCCACAGGGACGCGGGATGCGACCCGGCCCGTGGCGGCGTCGATGACAAAGGCATACCCGCCCTCTGTTGAAACCCCCCAGATTTGATCGAAGGCTGGATGCGCGCGCAGCCCCGAAGGAGATGCGCCGACAGGGATCGTAGCAATTGTTCCCAGGCGAATCAAGTCCACAACCGACACGGTGCCGTCGCGTGAGTTGGCAACGTAGGCGTAGAGGCGCAAATCCGGACGGAGGAATGACGGGCGGCGCTCCCCTAGGATTTCGACGGTCGCCGAGGCCACGATCAGCAACAACGCGATTAGTAACCGATAGTTGAGGTGGCGCGGCATGGCGAGCTAGTGATTCTGCCACAGAGACTCGGAGTCGCAGAGGAGAAAGGAGTGTTTGAAGTCAGAGCGATATCGCAAAAGATAGAAAGACAGGTAAGGCAAACGGATTGTGATGGCCGCGCTCGGATTCCGCTTAGTTGATTCTCCTATGTACAACCTCTGCAATCTGGCGCGCTTCTTCGGTGAGTTTCTGAAATTCGTCAGGCAAGATCGACTGCATTCCGTCCGAAAGCGCGCGCCCCGGGTCGTGATGGACCTCGATCAGCAGCCCATCGGCGCCCACGGCCACGGCAGCTCGCGAAAGAGCCAGAACCTTGTGACGGACACCGGCGGCATGGCTTGGATCGACTACGATGGGCAAGTGGCTGCGCCGCTTCACGGCCGGTACGACGGAAATGTCCAGCGTATTGCGTGAATAGTCGCTGAAGGTTCGGACGCCACGCTCGCAAAGAATGACCTGGTAATTTCCCTCGGAGAGTATGTATTCAGCGGCCATCAGAAATTCGTCGAGCGTGGCAGAAATCCCTCGCTTGAGTAAGACGGGTTTCTTGGATCGCCCCGCCCGTTTTAGCAGGGAAAAGTTCTGCATATTGCGCGCGCCAATCTGGATGACGTCGGCATACCGCTCGACCAGGTCAAGACTCTCGTGGTCTACAGCTTCCGTGACAATGCCGAGACCGAACCGTTCACGCACCTCGGCGAGGATTTTTAATCCGGGCTCGCCGAGTCCCTGGAAGCTGTAGGGAGAGGTGCGCGGCTTGTAGGCGCCGCCGCGAAACAGTCGCGTGCCCGTCTTGGCGACCGCTTCTGCGATGCGAAATACCTGATCTCGCGATTCGACTGCGCAGGGACCGCCGACCAGCCCAATCAGGTCTCCCCCGAACGCGACTTCGCCTGCAGGAGCGGGGATGCGCACAACCGTATCTTCGGCCTTGGCGTCGCGGCTGACCAGCTTGTAAGGTTTGCTGACGAGAATGCATTCCGTCACACCCGGTAGCGATTCGAGGACGCCGAGATCCACAGCTCCGTGATTGCCCGTGATCCCGATGGCAGTGCGAAGCGAGCCAGGGATAGGATGCGCGCGGAGACCTAATTCTTCGATACGCTTGCAGACTTCGCGAACCTGCTCTCCGGTTGCGTTCGATTGCATCACAACTAACATGGATGGTCCTGAGGTCTGTACAAACCGCTTCAAGCGCTTCAAACACGCGCTAAAAAATTTCATTACCTTTGCGGGTCAACCTGCCTTCCAGTCTACTGCAAATCCAGAAGAGGCCGCAAATGGGGCGCCGGCAGCAAAGGAGTTGAAGCCTCGGACCCGAACGCACAAAGACTGCTTCGAACCCGCCGGCGGGAAAGGTGGACCTCCGGATGTGATTGCCGCTGGGGCGGCCATCCGATAGAATGAAGGGCTTAACTCTCACCTGAAAGCGTTGCTGAGGGAATGGCCGACCCGTTGGACAGGACAGAGCTCGCTTACGACGTTAGCGACGAGTATCGTCCGGAGCCCGAGACCATTCCCGAGCCGCCTGCCTGGCACGACGGCAGTTTCCGCATCGGCATCCACACTTCGATCGCGGGAGATATCGCCGGGGCACTCGATACCGCATCAAAACTGGGAGCGAATGCGCTGCAGATCTTTTCCGCCAGCCCGCGGATGTGGCCGCGTGGAGGCATGCGCATCGCGGATGCGGACGCTGCAAGGTTCCGCGCACGCCGCGCGGAGCTGCGTCTGGGTCCGCTGGTCATACATGACAATTACTTGATCAATCTCGCCTCGCCGGACCGGGTGATGCGCGTCCGGTCGATTCAGGCGTTTCATGACGAATTGGTTCGCGCGGTAGTCTTGGGCGCGGATTTTCTGGTTGCGCATCCGGGCTCTTGTATGGGGAGCGAGAAATCACAGGCTATCTCGGAAATTGCGCAGGGGATGCGCCAGGCGGCTCGAGGAATGAATCTCGGCGACCTGCGGATCCTGGTCGAGAATACGTCGGGGATGGGATCGGCCGTAGGAGCACGGTTCGAAGAGCTAAAGACCATTCTCAGTGAGACGAGCGACTTGCCGATGGGCGTGTGCCTCGATACGGCACACACGTTCGAAGCCGGCTACGACATCACGACGGAGGAGGGTCTTTTCCGGACGCTCGACGCGGTGGAACGGACTGTTGGGCTTGACCGTGTCTATGTGTTGCACGTCAACGATTCGAAAACTCCGCTCGGTTCTCGCGTTGACCGGCACGAACACATTGGGCGCGGAAAGATTGGCCTTGCGGCGTTTCGCAGAATCCTGAATCATCCGCGACTTGGACCGGGGCCGCAGGGTTTGGCGGGGCGCGCATTTATCCTTGAGACGCCGATCGACAAGCCGGGCGATGACCGGCGGAATGTCCGCGCGCTTTGGGATCTGGTGGGCGTGAAACCGAAGCAGGCTCCTCGGGCGGTGGATGGGTTCTCGATGGTGCGGAAGAAGAGAAAAAGTTCAAAACAGAGGGCTCAGAGGAAAAAAGGGAAGGCAAGAAAGGGAAGAGCAAAGACGAGGAAGGGCAAGAAGAGATAATGATCGGAAATTAGGGATCGAGAGGGAGCGGACTGCACCTTGGCGGAATACGATCCACAAGCGATTGAACGGAAGTGGCAGGCGCGCTGGAATGCCGACCGGGCGTTCGAGGCGGATGCCGATCCTTCGAAGCCGAAATATTACGTGCTGGAGATGCTGCCGTATCCTTCGGGCACGCTGCACATGGGTCACATGCGCAACTACACGATCGGCGATGTCGTTGCGCGGTACCGGCGTATGCAGGGCTTCCACGTAATTCATCCGATGGGATGGGATGCGTTCGGCCTGCCTGCGGAAAACGCCGCGATCCAGCGGGGGATTCATCCGCGGGAATGGACGAATACGAATATTGAGTCGTTCAAGCGCGTGTGCCAGCGGTTCGGGTTCAGCTACGACTGGCGAAGGGAAATTTCCACTTGCGAGCCGGAGTATTACCGGTGGAACCAGTGGTTTTTTCTCCGGATGCTCGAACGCGGCATCGCGTACCGGAAACGCAGCCGCGTGAACTGGTGCCCGAAGTGTCAGACCGTGCTGGCGAACGAACAGGTGGTGAATGGATGCTGCTGGCGCCACGAAGATACGCTCGTTGAAGCCAAAGACATCGAACAGTGGTTCCTGCGGATCACTCAATATGCCGACGAACTCCTCGAGACCTTGCACCAACTGGAAGGCGGCTGGCCCGAACGTGTGCTGACGATGCAACGGAACTGGATCGGGAAGTCGCAGGGCACGCGCGTACGGTTTGCCGTGGAAAGAATTACAGGCGCGTCGATCGAGGTCTTTACGACGCGCGTCGATACGATTTATGGCGCATCGGCCTTGATCCTCGCGCCGGAGCATCCGCTGTTGAGCGCGCTGGTCGCGGGCGTCAAGGGCCAGGCTGAAATTGAAGAAAATGTGCAGAGGTTGCGGCGCCGCTTGACGCGCGCGGCGGACATTGCCACAGCGGAAAAGGAAGGATTTTTCGCCGGCCGGTATGCCGTCAATCCGTTCAACGGCGAAAAAATTCCCATCTGGGTGGGGAACTTCGTGTTGATGGAATACGGGACGGGCGCCGTGATGTGCGTTCCCGCGCACGACGAGCGCGATTTTGAATTTGCAACGAAGTATTCCCTGGCAATACCAATCGTCGTGCAGCCGAGCGAGGGAAAAGCGCTGACGCCGGAAACACTCGATGCGGCGTTTACCGAATACGGCAAGTCGGTGAACTCGGGGCCGTATACGGGGCTCGCGTCCGACAAAGCCATCGAGAAGATGACCGCGGACGCCGAAGCGCGCGGGTTCGGCAAGGGCGAGATCATTTTCCGGCTGAAGGACTGGGGCATTTCGCGACAACGCTACTGGGGCACGCCAATTCCCGTGCTGTACTGCGAAAAGTGCGGGATGATTCCCGTTCCTGACAAAGATTTGCCGGTGGTCCTGCCGACGATGACGAAATTTACGGGGATGGGCCAGTCACCGCTGGCAAGCGTGCCGGAATTCGTGGATGTAAAATGCCCGAAGTGCGGCGGGGCGGCACGACGCGAGACGGACACGATGGACACGTTCATCGATTCTTCGTGGTACTTCTATCGTTACGCTGACGCGCACAACGACAAGGCTCCTTTCGACCCCGCCCTCGTTCGATATTGGCTGCCGGTGGACCAATACATCGGCGGGATCGTCCACGCAATTCTGCATTTGCTCTACACGCGATTTTTCTGCAAGGTGATGCGCGACCTGGGTCTTGTGAATCACGATGAGCCGGTGAAGAGGCTGTTTACGCAAGGGCTGGTGCTCAAGGGTGGGACGGCGATGTCGAAGTCGAAGGGAAATGTCGTCGGGGCCGAAGACATGGCGCAGAAGTATGGCTGCGACACGGGCCGCCTGTACACGCTGTTTGCGGCGCCGCCGGAAAAAGACCTCGAATGGAGCGAGCAGGCCATCGAAGGCTGCGCGCGGTTTTTGCAACGCGTACACCGGCTGGTAGCGCGTCATGCGGAGAGTTTGAGTACGGCGCCGGCGGCACGTGGCTCATCGCTTGATTCCGCGACGCCGAAAGAAAAGGCGCTGCTGCGGAAAGCGCATCAAGTGCTGCGGCGCGTGACGAACGACTTCGAGACGCGCTGGCATTTCAATAGCGCTACGGCTTTGCTGATGGAGTTGGTCAATGAAATCCACGCGCAGGAACCGTTCGAAGAAGGTGTGCGGCCCGAGGCTGCCAAGGAAGTGTTTGAACTCCTGACGCTGATGATGGCGCCCATGGCGCCGCATTTGGCCGAGGAACTTTGGGAGATGCTCGGCCATACGCAAGAGACACTGGCGCATGCTTCGTGGCCAAAATTTGCGCCGCAACTCGCAGTCGAAGATCAGGTTGAAGTCGTCGTGCAAGTCAACGGGCGCGTGCGGGGGAAAGTTCAAGTCGAGAGCGGCATGGGTGAGGAAGAACTGGCCGAACGAGTGTTTTCCGACCCGAAGATCGCGAAACTTCTGGACGGACAGCGCGTAGTAAAGAGAGTCGTTGTGCCGGACAAGCTGGTCAATCTGGTTGTAGGATAGAGAATGCGTGTCGCTTTTTTCGAGGTCAAAGACTGGGAGAAGGCTTACTTGACCGAACGATTGCCGCACGACACCCCGCATTTTGAAGCCGGGATTCTGTCGGTTCCGGTTGCCGGTCTTCATTTTGGCGAGCTCCAAGTGGAGCCCGCACCCCGCGACGTGGACGCGCTTTCTGTGTTCATCTATTCGCACGTGACGCCACAAGTTCTGGAAAGGCTGCCAAACCTGAAATTTATCGCGACGCGTTCGACCGGATTCGATCATATCGATCTCGATGCCTGCCGGAGCCGCGGCATCGCAGTTTCGAACGTGCCGTCGTACGGGGAAAACACGGTTGCCGAACACACGATGGCGCTGCTGCTGATGCTGGCGCGGAAGGTCCATCAATCCGTGCTTCAGGTGCGCAGCGGACGGGTGGACCTGGCTGAACTGACCGGATTTGACCTGCAGGGCAAGACGATCGGCGTTGTCGGCGCGGGACATATCGGGCTGCATGTGATCCGCATCGCGCGCGGCTTTGGGATGCGCGTGCTGGCGTACGACGTGCGCCGCGACCCGTTCCTGGCCGATCTGCTGGGCTTTGCGTACGCGACCTTGGATCAATTACTGGCCGAGAGCGATATCGTAACGCTGCATTGTCCGCTGACGGAAAAGACGCATCATTTGTTCGGCCGTGAACAGTTTTCGCGGATGAAGCGCGGCGCGCTGATCATCAATACGTCGCGGGGCGGGCTGGTGGATACGGATGCCATGGTGGGAGCGCTGGAAAGTGGCAGGCTGGGCGGCGCCGGGCTCGATGTGCTCGAGGGTGAGGAATTCATCAAGGAAGAAAAGCAATTGCTGCAGCATCCGGTGGACGTGGAGCGGTTGCGCACGGCAGTCCGCAATCGCGTGTTGCTTTCTCGCGACGATGTGGTATTCACGCCGCACAACGCTTTTAACAGCCACGAGGCGCTCGTTCGAATTCTGGAAGTAACGCTGGCCAACCTCGAAGCGTTTCGCGCGGGACAGCCCGTGCACCGGGTGGCTTGAGAATGAGGAAACGATGAGTGAACGCGGCGGTATCGTAGTGCTTGATTTCGGCGGGCAGTATACGCAGCTGATTGCGCGGCGAATCCGCGAGCAGCAGGTCTTCAGCGCGATCCTGCCTTGCACGGCGAGCGTCGAGCAGATCCGCAAATACGAGCCTGCCGGCGTGGTGCTATCCGGCGGTCCGAACTCGGTGTATGACGCGGGCGCGCCGCCCTGCGACCCGGAGGTGTTGTCGCTGGGTGTGCCGGTGCTCGGCATCTGCTATGGCCTGCAGTGGATGGCGCACGTCCTGGGCGGGCGTGTGGAGCGAGCCGAGCGGAGAGAGTACGGGCGGGCGGAGCTCGAGGTGAAGAACGGCTCGGCATTGTTTGCCGGCCTGCCGCATCGGCTGCGCATCTGGAACAGCCACGGCGACAACGTGCGGGCGCTCCCAGCAGGATTCCACGTGACGGGAGAACCCGGAAACGCCGTGTCTGCCGCTGAGGACCCGGCAAGGAAACTCTATGCGGTGCAATTTCACCCGGAAGTGCGGCATACAGACTGCGGCTCCGAAATCCTGCGCAATTTTGTCTTCGACATTTGCCATGCGAGGCCGCTCTGGAGCGGCGCGGCCTTCATTGCTGAGACGGTGGAAGCGATCCGCAAGCAGGTCGGTGAAGCGAGAGCGATCTGCGCATTAAGCGGCGGAGTGGATTCGGCCGTGGCGGCTGTGCTGGTGCACCGCGCCATCGGAGACCGTCTGACAAACATTTTTGTCGACAACGGCCTGCTCAGGAAGAATGAGTTTCACGAGACACTGGAACTACTACGCGAGAGGATAGGACTCAAGGTCGAGGGGGTGGACGCGGCGCGGCGCTTCCTGGCTCGTCTAAAGGGTGTAATAGATCCGGAGGACAAACGGAAGCGGATCGGCGCGGAGTTCATCGCCGTGTTCGATGAGCGGGCTCGCCAGGTGGCGAGCGGTCCAAACCGGGCAGCTTTCCTGGTGCAGGGAACGCTCTATCCGGATGTAATCGAATCCGTGGCGGTTCGAGGGCCCTCGCAAACCATTAAGACGCATCATAATGTGGGCGGTCTTCCGGAGGATCTTCCGTTTGCCCTGATCGAGCCGTTGCGGGAGCTGTTCAAGGATGAGGTGCGGAGTATCGGGCGCGAACTCGGTCTGCCGGAAGAGATACTGACGAAGCATCCGTTCCCGGGACCTGGTCTCGCCGTCCGCCTGCTGGGAGAGGTGAGTGAAGAACGATTGTCCCTGCTTCGCGATGCGGATGCCATTGTCGTGGAAGAAATTCGCCGCGCGGGTCTTTATGAGAAGGTGTGGCAGGCTTTTGCTGTGCTGCTTCCTGTCCAAAGCGTGGGTGTGATGGGCGACGAGCGGCGCTACGGCTTTACCGTGGCCGTGCGGGTCGTGGAATCTGAAGACGCGATGACCGCCGATTGGACGCGCCTTCCCACGGAAGTTTTGGAGCGAATCTCGACGCGAATCGTGAATGAAGTCAGCGGGATCAACCGGGTGGTGTACGATATCAGTTCGAAACCACCGAGCACGATTGAATGGGAGTAGCAAGCGGGAATCTATTGTTCTATCCAGAAAATAAGCGCAAATCGGCCGCGTATTGCACGGCCACGAAGAAAAGCATCCAAGACAGAGTTCAAGGGGAGCATAGAGAAAACAGGGCGCGAAGTACCGGCCTAACGGGTTTCAGGTATTAGGGGGAAGGGACACCAGGCAGGACATGTGCCAAAATGAAACAGGGGCTTACGGTTGCAGTTTGGCTTCGGCCCGGGTGAAATCACTTTGGCAACATCAAGGCCACTCGTCGTGACGCCCGGGCCCAAGAGCCTGTATGCCGGAGAAAGACTTCCCGATCGGGTCGGGAGACCGCTGGACTTAGCGGCTAGCCATCTTCTGAGCCATGTAAAGCAGGAGCCGACGGTCAGGTTCCTTAATACGACCCATCAGCCTGCGGAACTTGTTCAGAAGGCGTGCCTCTTTGCCGGAACTGCCCCAGACAATATCGTCGGCGCTTTTGCGCTTCGGAAGATTGGGGAGTTCGGGCGGTTCCTCTCCGTCATAGAAGAGTTGATAAAGAGGGACTTCCAAAGCGCGGGCCATTTTTTCGAGTGTTTCAATGGCAGGAACGGTATGCCCATTTTCTACGCGTGAAATGTAGCAGCGTAGAAGTCCAGTGCGCTTTTCGATGTCCCCTTGGGAAAACTTCTTTTCTTCGCGCAGGGCGCGAAGACGGTCACCGATGATCATGTCGGCATTGTTCCATGGAGTTACGTTGGCTGCAAGCGGAAAAGTGGACATCCCGGGAAAGCCGTGTAACCTGAAATCAATGGCAAACGTCACAAATCTAGGCATAAGCCAGGGCGAGCAGGCAGCGGGGCAGGGCGAACCGCTGACCCCCGCGGAAAAAGAAAAGCGGTTGGTGCGGCGGGCTCAGGATGGGGATGAAAGTGCTTACGAAGAGCTCGTGCGCACCCATCAGCATCGGGTGCTGGCAGTGGTAGGAGGGATTTTGCGGGGAAGCGAGGACGTGGAGGACGTGGCGCAACAGGCGCTCGCGAAGGCGTATTTTTCGATACGGCGTTTCGATCTCAGGTCGGCGTTCGGCACATGGCTTTATAAGATTGCAGTCAACGAATGCTGGGATTACCTGAGAAAGAAGAAAGTGCGGCGGCTCGTGTACGAAGCGGACTTGAGCGAAGAACAAGTGCGGAAATTGGAGGCGGTGCCGGAGCAAAGTTTCGGCGACGCGCGCCCGCGCGGAGACGCGGGAAGCAGAGTCGAGCAGCGCCAACTGGTCGAACGGTTGCTTGGGGAGCTGGACGGAAAAGACCAGCTCATGCTCGTAATGAAAGAAGTCGAGGGATTTTCGGTGGAAGAGATAGGTGAGGTTCTGGGACTGAACGTAAACACCGTGAAGGTGAGGCTATTTCGCGCGCGAGGCCGTCTGGTGGAGATTTACCGGAAACGGCTGCACAAGCGGCCGGTTCATCGGCTCGGAATCAAGCAGGGAAGGAGCGACAAACGTGTTTAAACGAAAAGGGGCTCCGGTGCGGTGTCGAAGATACGAAGCGCGCCTGGAAGATTACCTCCAGGGTGCAAGTGACTCCGAATTGAACGAACACCTCACTCAATGTGCGGATTGCCGCGCAGCGCTCGAGGACTCGCGGCTGGGAGGGCTGATGCTGCGCGAAGCCTGGGAGCCAACCAGTGAACCGCGCAGCGCGTTTCTGGTGGGAGTGATGGCGAGAATTCGAGAAGAGAAGATGCGGGCCGAATCGCCGGCGGCATTCTGGAACCCGCTCGAATTCCTGGCGTCGCGTCTGTCGCTGACGGCGGCCA
The DNA here is from genome assembly GCA_041492805.1 of Terriglobia bacterium. Taxonomy (GTDB): domain Bacteria; phylum Acidobacteriota; class Terriglobia; order Acidiferrales; family UBA7541; genus Palsa-360. The sequence continues at coordinate 15,199 of JBGPXQ010000009.1, forward strand.
TGGTGTTGCTCGTGTTGTCGGTGTACATGGTGGAGTTTGCGTCCCGCCGAACGACAACTCCTCCTGCCTCTGCTCGAACCGAGCTGAGTGCGACCGATTTCCCGCAACCTCCCGGTGACCCTGATAGTAACGAAGAGGTGCTGCAATCGTTGGTCGAGAGGGATTATGGACGCTAATCAAGGCAGTCGCAAAGCGGTTCTGCTCGTTCTCCTGGTCTTCGTGTTGGGCATTGGCCTGGGCTCAGTCGGGACCTATGTGGTGACCACACGTGTGCACGCCGCGCGCGGGCAGCAGCCTGCCCGCAATCCGGCTCAAACGATGGCCATGTTTACCAGAGACTTAAACCTAAATCCGGACCAGCAAAAACAGATCGAGACGATCCTCAGCCAGACACGTGCGCGCTACGCGGAGATTCACAGTCAGGCCGACCCCGAGTATGAACGGGCGCGGCAGGCGGGCCGGGAGAAAATCCGGCAAGTGCTGACGCCTGAGCAAGAACCCAAGTTCGAAGATTTGCTCCGAAGAATCGACGAGGAGCGCCGGATAAGGAAGAGCCAAGGGCACGATTAGGAAGGTGCGGTTTTCTATTGAGGGCCGCGCGAAATGGGACGGTTTGTAGAAAAAACGAAGGAAGTCTGGCGGGCGTCGATGTTGCACCGGGCCATGCTGGTGGCTCCACCCGTCGCACTAATCCTGTGGGCCAGCTATGTTTCCGTCGGCGCACGGTCGAGCGCGCAATTTTTCACCGCCAAGGTGGAGAAGGGCGACATATCGCAGGTGGTGCAAGCGACGGGGACGATTAATCCCGTCACCACGGTTCCGGTCGGCTCGGTGGTGTCGGGCAACGTCGTAAAGATCAATGCAGATTTCAATTCGAAAGTAAAAAAAGGCGACGTCATCGCGCAAATCGATCCGGTCCCATTCCAGAATCAGCTTTCGCAGGCCGAAGCGGACTATCAGAATTCCATGGCAAACGTGAAAAGTCTGGAGGCACAGATTGAGACCGCCCGCGCGAATGTGTTGAATATGAAGGCCAACATTGCGAAGGCGCAAGCGGCGCTCAACGATGCGCAGACGCAACTTCGGCGCACGAAACAGCTCGCGGACGAGGGAGTCCTGTCCACGCAGCAAATGGACACGGCGCAGGCAACCTACGACGGGGCGCTCGCCGCCTTGCACGCGGCGGAAGCGCAGGAAGCGCAGTCTGAAGCTCAACTGAAAACCACGATCGCGCAGCGCGATCAATCCAAGGCGCAGGTGCTCATGAAGCAGGCCTCGGTGGCTTCCGCCCGTCTGCAACTGAATTACTGCACGATCCGTGCCCCCATCGATGGCACGGTGATCAGCCGCAATGTCGATGTGGGCCAATCGGTGGCGGCGAGTCTCCAGGCGCCCAACCTGTTCAGCATCGGGCAGGACCTGACCCATATGCTGGTCTACACGAACACCGATGAGGCGGACGTCGGACGCATCCAGGTCGGCGCCCAAGCCTCTTTTCGCGTGGACACGTTTCCGCGGGAGATGTTCTATGGGCGCGTCTCGCAGGTGCGCATGAACGCCGCGACGATTCAGAACGTCGTGACCTACAACACAACCATCGAGTTCGATAACCCGAATGTCAGGCTGTTTCCGGGTATGACCGCCTACGTCTCCATCCCTGTGGCATGGGCCAGCAACGTCGTCAAGGTCCCCAACGGGGCATTGCGGTTCAAGCCGGATTTGACAGATAGCGAGCGCCAGACGCTCTATGCGAAGTACGGCATTAAGGAGAATGCGCGCGCTACAGCGGTGGGACGCATCGGTGCAGGTGGCGGCGGCGATGCGGGTGCCGCTGGTGGCCAGACCGGCGGACGTGGGGGCGTGGCAAACAGCCTGCGCGAAGACAGC
>JBGPXQ010000257.1:0-3201 GCA_041492805.1 Terriglobia bacterium
AGCCTGTGCTACTGGGCCGCATCGGACCTAAGGTTGTGGCTGCTCGTAATGAGACCGGCTGGGAACTGCCACGGAGTTCTCTTGAGAAATGCAACTTAGCGCGGGCCGGCAGTTTTCCTGATTTTGTCTTTCCATTCTTGTCTTGCAGGCAGACTCGGCCATTTCCGGGCTACGTGTACTTGACCAATGCCTTGAACCCAAAATCCATGTGCAATTGCATGTGGCAATGGAACAGCGACAGGCCGGGATGATTCGCGACAAAGTCGACCTCGGCATTGCTGAAACGGGGGACGTTCACGATGTCTTTCAGCACGCCTGCCGATGGTTTGCCGCCCATATTGACGATTTCAAAGTCATGCCGGTGTAGGTGAAGAGGATGGCTATCCCCGGTCTCATTGTGAAAGATCATTCGATAGCGCTTGCCCGCTTGCACAACGAGGGGATCGGTGTCGGGGTACGATTTGCCGTTGATCGTCCAACGATTGAATGTGACGCGTTCCCCCGGAATTTTCTTGAAAGTCAGCTCGAATCGCCCATCCGGTTCCGGAAGTTTCGCCTGAGAGCCAAAAATCGTGTAGTCCCAAGGAGACTTCGCAGGGGCCACCCAACTTGGCTCACCCTTTTGGTCCGCATACTCGACGACGATTCCCATCCCCTGCTTGCGCTCTTCGTCTTTGACGGAACCGAGGACCCAGACGCCCGGCTGATTCATTTCCACGATGGCGTCAACGCGTTCCGCGATGGCCAAGGTCAGGACATCAACCGTTGCGGAAGTCGGGACCGGATTCCCGTCGAGGGCAATCACTTTGAACTTGTGGCCCGGCAACGCGAGTTGGATATCCTCGGTTGCACTGGAATTGAGCAGGCGAAAAAGCACGCGCTGGCCTTGCCGCACCCTGATGGGATCGCCGTGTCCCAGCGCTTTGTCATTGATGGAGCAGCTCTTGTATGCGATCTCCCAGCCGTTGTTCTGTGGCCCCATGTGCGCGAGCGAGGGCTCCCAATGGTGCGCGGCCAGAAAGATTTCCTGGTCGTATTTTCCGGCTTCGCTCTTTGGCTCCACGTAAAGAAACCCGAATTGGCCTGTGAACCCGCCTCGGTCGAGGTTCTCGGCGGCCATGACGTGCGTGTGATACCACCGCGTGCCGGACGGCTGCGGTGCAAACGTATATTGGCGCCGGCCATGGGCGGGAACGAACGGAGTTCCTTCTTCTTCCGAGCCGTCCACATCGGAGGCAACGAACTGTCCGTGCCAGTGAACGAGTTCGGGAACATCGGTGTCATTATGGACGTCGACCGTGACACGCTTACCTTCGCGCATCCGCAGCACCGGACCCGGCACCTTGCCGTTGTAGCCAACTGTCTTGATCACGGTCCCCGGAGCTATCTCCACGCTGACTGGGGCGATGCGAATCGAAAAATTCGGCTTCGCGAGAGGGAGTGCGGCCAGAGAAGAAAACGGCGAGACCGAGGCCAATGCCATGTCGAGTGCGCTCGCGCCTGTCACACCCAGGAATTCTCTACGGGTCACCATATTTCCACCTCAGCTTCTGCCATTCATTCAAACAAAAATGACTTGCAAGGTGCCATAATCCAATTGACCTACGAAGGTGTCAAGCAAGATTCCTGCAGGATGCGAAGCCCGGTGCGCGTGTCGTGCTCCACAACGAGCCCGTGGCCGTCTTTCCGGGAATGATCACTACGCCAATCCCCGAGGAATATCTCTGATACAATATTCTGGCTGGTTCCACGCCCCGGCCAGGCCGGGGCGTTCAGCCTAAAAGTAGAGCCTGCACCCTTCAAATCTTCGACCGCCCCTTATGGACTCACCGCCTCCGCAAATTCACTTGCCACATTGGCTACAGGCAATTGTCGCCGGAACGGGCGGGCTGGGTCTTTTCCTGATCGCGTTCCTGGACTCTTCGGTTCTCACATTCCCGGTCATCAACGATCTGTTCCTGATCGACCTTTCGATCCGCAATCCCGCACGCATGCCGTATTACGCCGGGATGGCGACGTTCGGTTCCGTGGCGGGCTGTTTGCTTCTGTATTATCTTGCGCGGAAGGGCGGAGAAGCGATGTTTCACAAGCATGCTGGCCCCCGCGCCCGGCACATCCACGCCTGGATCAACCGGAACGGTTTTGTCTGCATCCTGCTGACGGCGCTCTTGCCCCCGCCAACTCCCTTCAAGGTTTTCGTCATCGCAGCAGGCGCATTAGAAATGCCCGTGCGCACCTTCGTGCTCGGCTTAACCTTCGCGCGCGGCTTCCGCTTTTTCGGTGAAGGTTACTTGGCCGTAAGGTACGGGGATCAAGGGACGCATTTCCTCATGACGCATAAGCTCGAGGTCGCTGGAATCGCCCTCGCTGTCGTCCTGGGGCTCTATCTGGCGACCCGCCTGGCATTTAGACGCCCGACGGCATGAAGGTCGATCAGAAAGGCAACGTGTATTGCACGGGGCCGGGCGGGATCTGGATTATGTCGCCGGAGGGCAAGCACCTGGGGACCGTTTTGACTTCGGAGGCGCCCGCGAACCTCGCATTCGGCGGCGCTGACGCGAAAACTCTATTCATCACGCCCCACACGGGACTGTACCGGATGCTTCTCAAGGTTTCCGGGATTCTCCCCGGACCGAAATCGTAAAAGCATTTTGCTCCGGGGTCTCCAGTAGCACAGAAGTCTGTGCGCATTGTCCACTCGCGAATCCTGACAAGCACAACCTATGCAATTCGCCTTGAGAGATGTGGATTGATTCTCAGTTGTTCGATGCGGCGTCGAATTCGAGGTGCGCGTCGATGACTAGGCTTTGCGCGTTCAAATGAATAACAGCGATGATGCCGCGCCGGCCGGGTAATTCGGACGCGAAACGCATGTCACGCAGGCGAACCTGATAACCGTCGCCCTCGGGCTCCACGTTAGCGAGTGGGAATCGCGCGTAACTCAGAAAATCGATGGCCGTTGCGCTGTTCACGGCATTCTTGAGCGCGAGCGACTGTTCCGGCTTGAAATGCACGTCCGCGAGGTCCGGGTCGAAGACGGAGCCGGGTCCGAGCGGCACGTCCACGTTGACCAGTGCGTTGTCCGTTTCAACTACACCTGACCAGACTAGCGGCGTGGAGGGTCGCGGAAAAGCTGCTGCCTCAAGCGGCACCTGACTGCGGTATTCGCGCGAATCGAGCAGCGCTACGGCCCGTTCGTGC
>JBGPXQ010000100.1:0-8450 GCA_041492805.1 Terriglobia bacterium
CAGTTGGTGGCAGTCCCCCGAGTGCCGATGTTTCGATTTTAGGCACACGCATGGTATTGCGTCAAGGAATTCCTCGCCCACTCGAAAAATCATCTTGACCGTAAAATCCACGGAATCCGCCATTTGGCACGGAAATTGCCCTTCCGTGAGGCGCTTTGAGCTAGAATGCGCCCCATGCTCATTCTCGCCCTCGATACGGGCACCCAGGCAGGCAGCCTGGCGGTCCTGCGTGATGACCGGGTTTTGGGCGTCGTCTCCACCTGGGTTGAGGAGACCTACTCGTCCCGTTTATTCCGGCACTTGGAATTCTTGCTGGGGGAGCTTTCACTGGAGATGGCGCTGTTTGATGCGTTCGCGGTGGCCGCCGGCCCGGGGTCCTTTACCGGCCTGCGCGTGGGCCTCGCGGCCGTGAAAGGCTGGGCCGAGGTATTTCAGAAGCCGATTGCCGCCGTGAGCGGCCTCGGAGCGGTTGCCGCGCAAGCTAGCACGCAAGTTGAGGGCTCGCTCCTCGTTCCTATGATGGATGCTCGCCGAGGGCAAGTCTACGCGGGAATTTATAGGAAATCGGCGCAAGGCCTTGAACGGCAGGGAGAGGAAACCGTTTCCTTGGCGAGCGAGTTTCTTATTTTGCTCGAAGCCGAAGCGCAGGGTGCGCCGGTAACGTTCGTTACGCCAACCCCAGAAGTGCTCGCCGATTCACTTGCGGCGTCGCGGTTCCGCGGCCGAGAGATCGAAACGGTGTCGGCGGTTCTGGCGCCGGCGATCGGCATGCTCGGGCTGGCGCGGGCGCGCCGCGGAGAACTGGTTGACGCGTTGCACCTGGAAGCGAATTATATCCGCTCGACGGATGCGGAGTTACAGTGGAAAAGCCGCTGACAGTTCGCCCACTCGCGCCCGCTGATCTTGACGCGGTCTTGTCGATCCAGTCGAGCAGCCCCGGCGCCGCAGCCTGGTTGCGAGCGGATTATGAACAGGTTTTTGCAGGCGATTTTTCCGGGTGGGTTGCTGAAGCCGAGGACGGCATTGCCGGGTTCCTGATTGCGCGGCGCATGGCCGACGAAGTGGAAATCCTGAACGCGGCAGTATCTCGTGAATCGCGGCGTCGCGGCATCGGGACGCTTCTCCTGCGCGAGGGCTTGGCATGGGGCGAGGCCGCCGGAGCGCGCCGCGCATTCCTCGAGGTCCGCGAGACGAACTTCGCAGCGATACTGTTCTACGAGCGGAACGGCTTTTCGGGCGTGAGCCATCGCCCGCACTATTATTCCGATCCCACCGAATCTGCCCTACTGCTCGCCTGCGCGATCGTGCACTCCCACGCCGCGGCTGGCTCCTGATACTTGCCGTCTGGTACGTACCATCTCCGACACTGAACCTTGGACCAATTGCTTTGCGCGCATTTCGGTGCTGTGCTATGTTACGAGTATGTGAACGCGACACCAACCAGGAGGGAACCTATGGCAGCTACGGCTCAGGACATCCGCCAGTACCTGATCTCGAGCGACGCAGAGTTTCAGAAGTTAACGCAAGAGCACTTCCAATGCGAATCCCAACTGGATCAACTTCAAAAGCAGTCCTACCTCAGTTCGGAAGACCTCATACTGGAAACGACTCTCAAGAAACGAAAACTTTTCATCAAAGATCAAATGGAGCTTCTGATCGCGCGACGGCGCCGGGCATCCGAGCGACCCTGAGCGCCTTGGGATTTCCGGCAGTGGGTTAATTTGCGGGGAGCCCGCGATTCGACCAAGCCGCGATCGCACACCAGCACGGTCATTTCCGAGTCCGCAACAATGCGGGCAAGTTAAGCCCAGTCGGTGAGAGCTGCGGCGCTCTTTGGCAGGGCAATTTGCAGAATGACTGCACGAGCTTGGGAATGCGAACATCTGTGACTCAATCACGCCGGTTCTGATGCATCGCTTGCCATTCGCTCCAAGACATCAAACCCAACTCAGGCCGGGGTGGATCCGGGAGCATGGAGATGTACTCCAATAGGTTCCCATCCGGGTCATCGAAGAATACGGACGCCGCGGGCGCCCACGCAAAAACGACTGGCTCATTAATCGGTTCTCTTGCGCCCCCTAAGGGAGTGATGCCTGCAGAGCGTAGTCTTTGTGGAGCCGACAAAACGTCCTCCAGTCATACTTGAAAGGCCAGGTGATGTTGCATGGTGAGGGGACAAGAGCCCAAGGAGAAAACGCCCAGCATTGACCGGCCGCGCCGGCCGACCCAGAAGAAGGCCGCGGGGCGTTCCGGTTGCACGATCCCCAGCTCCAGCCCCACGAGATCGCGATAGAAGGCGATCGACCGCTCCAGATCACGAACGGTAATGTGTGTTTCAAAGAGACCTTCGATTGGAATCATTTGCGCCCACCTCTCACATTTGAGCTCTTTGGAGCCACTGTGCGCGTGTCTCTAAAGCTCTCTCGGCGTGGCAGCTTAGGGCCGCCTGTTCTGTGGCTTGCCGTTCACATCAATCCGCAGGAAGCGCGCCGCGTTGTTGTAGAGGATGTCGCGCTTCTGCGCTTCGGTCAGGAAATCGGCCGACTCGATGGCTTCGATTCCGATGCTTATGGTCTTAGGCCACATGCTTGCGTCAGAGCCGAACATGATGCGCTTGCTGAATCCAGCCTCTACCATGCCCCGCAGGTAGCGATGAAACTCCTTGCGCGGCAGCATCCAGTCGATCGCAGCCACGTCGACATAAACTTGAGGGTACAAGGAGAGCAGGGAAATCATCTCGTCGAACATCGGCCAGCCGGCGTGCATGACGTAGACGCGCAATTTTGGGTGGCGGGTGAGCACCTTTTCGAGCAAGCGCGGACTGTTCAGCGCAGCTCGATTCCGCGGAGCAAGTTGATAGGGAGGAACACTCATCACGTGAATGGCCAGCGGGATATCCAGTTCTTCTGCCAGAGCGAGATATGGCTCGAGGATCTCATCGTCGGGAGAGATTCCTTCGACCTGTGGCGCGATCTCTCCCAGGATCGCGACATCGCCTTTGCGAACAAGCTCGCGCAAGGAATCGGGAGCGGGCAGATTGGCGACAGCCGTATTGAGGCCGGGCAGGATGCGATTGGGAGCAGCCTGGCGGTATCGCCGCACTTGATCCAGAGAACCGCTGGTGGCCGCCAGAACGATGTTGTAGCGATCCATTACGGCCAGGATTTCCCGGAGCAGTTCCTCATCGGTGGCGGGCGCGACAAGAGGGATCGCGCAGGTTTCCCACTGGTTGGGATCCCACTTCACGGTTGGATCGAATGGTGCGAATTCCAATTCCTGATCACCCGGACAGACGCCAGATGGGCCCCCAGGCCACCCTTTGGCGGGCAGGGCGTGCAAGTGCATGTCGATGATAGGAAGACGTTGTTTTAGCGCGTCCTGCGCCGAGGCGGGGGCGCTCAGCCCGGCAAGGCAAACTACTGCAGCCCATGTAATAGCGAGCTTGTTTCTCATGGACATCTCCTTCGTGATTGCCTGAGGGGCCGAACGATCCCGCCCATTCTCGTGGCGATGCGCCGCAAATTCAACCGGGAAATCCCCTGATTGGAAAGATGACAAGCGCAGAAGAAGTATCTCAGGAGGTCCGAGATGAAAAATCCTGTTTACGAGCAGATCCGGGCGGCGAAGGTGGAGGCCAGGCTGCGCATCCAGCAATTTTAGCGCCGCCTCCAAAAAGGCCAAGCGCAATCGTGCGCACATGTGGTTGCTACGACGGCCCATGCCGGAGCCGCTTCGTTGACTTGCCTCGGCCCGCGCCCTAAGATGCAGACCAAATGGCGGAGTCTCAGTCCCTTACTGGCCGAACCATCTCGCACTACCACATCCTTGAAAGACTCGGCGGCGGAGGAATGGGTGTCGTCTACAAAGCCGAGGACACCGAGCTCGGACGCTTTGTCGCTCTGAAGTTCTTGCCCGATGATGTCGCCCAGGATGCTCAAGCCCTCGAACGGTTTCGCCGCGAAGCGCGAGCAGCATCCGCTCTGAATCATCCCGGAATCTGCACGATCTACGAGATCGGCAAGGACGGCAACCATCCGTTCATCGTCATGGAGTTTCTGGACGGCCAGACGCTGAAGCACTGCATTTCCGGCAAGCCGCTGCGGCGGGATCGAGCCCTCGACCTCGCCATTGAAATTGCGGACGCGCTGGATGCGGCGCATGGGAAGGGAATCGTCCACCGCGATATCAAGCCTGGCAACATTCTTGTCACCGAGCGGGGCCGCGCCAAGATTCTGGACTTCGGACTGGCGAAACTAACCACCTGGCGCGGCGCGACCGCCGGCGCAGGCGTTTCCGCAATGCCCACGGCCACAGCAGAAGAAATTTTCACAAGCCCCGGCTCGACGCTAGGCACGCTAGCCTACATGTCGCCTGAGCAGGTACGGGGGGAAGAATTGGATGCGCGCACAGACCTGTTCTCGTTCGGCGCGGTGCTCTACGAGATGGTGACAGGGGTTCTGCCCTTCCGGGGCGAGACCGCTGGCGTGATTGCGGAAGCGATTTTGAATCGCACGCCAGTTGCGCCAATGCGACTTAATCCCGACCTTTCCCCAAAATTAGAAGAAATTGTCAACAAGGCTCTAGAGAAAGACAAGAAGCTGCGATACCAGAACGCCGCCGATATCCGGACGGATTTGCAGCGGCTGAAGCGCGATTCGGGCGCTCCGGTCGGTTCTACGGAGCGTGATTCAGATTCAATTCGGGCAGCCGTCGTAGCAGCCGAGGCCGGGTTGAAGCCCGCCACGAAATCCACTCGGTTTCGATGGATGGCGGTCATTGGCACAACAATACTGGTCATCGCATTGGCAGTGGGCGGCTGGTTGTTTTTCTCCCGCAAGGCGCACCCACTGACTGAGAAGGACACCATCGTCCTCGCGGACTTCGCCAACACCACCGGCGACACGGTATTTGACGGCACGCTGCGGCAGGGGCTTTCCGTGCAATTGGAACAATCACCCTTCCTGAGCATTATCTCTGACCAGCAAATCCAGCAGACCCTCAAGATGATGGACCAGAAGCCGGATGCGAAGCTCACGCCGGAAATTGCCCGGGAACTCTGCCAGCGGACGGGCAGCGTCGCCGTTCTCGACGGTTCGATTGCGCAGATTGGCACGCAGTACCTTTTGACCCTCAAGGCGGTCAACTGCGTAAGCGGGGAATCGCTGGCGAGCACGGAGGCACAGGCGAGCGACAAGAACCACGTGCTCGATGCTCTGGGTAAGACAGCTTCGGAAATTCGGAACAAACTGGGCGAGTCGCTGAGCACTGTGCAGAAGTTTGATACCCCGCTGGAACAAGCCACGACGCCGTCGCTCGAAGCCCTGAAAGCGTACAGCTCGGGCAATAATGTTTTGTACGCAAGAGGTGGCGCCGCGGCGATTCCGTTTTTTAAGCGTGCCATCGAACTCGACCCGAATTTCGCGGTCGCTTACGCATGGTTGGGCCGCGTGTATGGGGATATTGGAGAATCCAGCATCGCTGCCGGCTATACCCGAAAGGCATACGAACTGCGCGACCGAGCCAGTGAGTCAGAGAAGTATTTCGTCTCAGCCTCTTTCTATATCGCGGTCACAGGGAATATGGAGAAGGCCGAACAAACCTGCGCGCTTTGGATACGGGCCTACCCGCGCTCGGAGATTCCGCATAGTCTCTTGGCGGGATTTACCTACGGTGTCCTTGGACAATATGAGAAAGCGGTTGAAGAAGCCAGGGAGGCACTCCGTTTGAGTCCGGACAATTCCATTTCTTACGCCGTCGTCATGGCCAACTACATCCCTCTTAATCGCCTCGGTGAGGCGAAGGCCACGTATGGGCAAGCTCTTGAACGCAAACTAGACCATCCTTTCCTTCATTTTAACCTGTATGCGGTTGCTTTTTTGCAGAACGATGCGGCGGGGATGGAGCAGCAGGTAACATGGTCGGCGGGCAAGCCGGGAGTAGAGGACCTACTGCTGGGCTTGGATGCCGATACAGCCGCTTATGCCGGGCGGCTCAGGGACGCCCGGGAATTTTCCCGACGGGCGATTGATTCCGCCGAACGGGCACAAGAGAAGGAAGCTGCCGCAACGTACTCTGCCGTGTCCGCTCTGCGAGAAGCTTTGTTCGGCAACGCAGACGAAGCACAACGGCGTGCCACATTGGCAATGGCGCGCTCGGCAGGCCGCGATGTGCAGTACGGCGCGGCGCTCGCCTTGGCGTTCGCGGGGGATGGCGGGCGAGCGCAAGCGCTGACCGGTGATTTGGGCAAGACGTTCCCGGAAGACACAATCGTGCAGTTCAATTACCTGCCAACCCTTCGCGCAAAGCTTGCGCTCAATCGGGGAAATCCTTCCGAGGCCATTGAGAGTCTCAGGGCCGCCGCACCGTATGAGCTTGGAGGGACGAGGTCCAGTACTTACGGTTGGACCGCCATGTATCCTGTTTTTGTCCGAGGAGAAGCCTATCTGGCCTCGCATCAGGGCGGCGAAGCCGCAGCCGAGTTCCAGAAAATCCTCGACCATCGCGGAGTGGTGGTCAACGCACCCATCGGCGCGCTGGCGCATCTCGGCCTTGCTCGCGCGTATGCCTTGCAGGGTGATGCGGCAAAGGCCCGCGCCAAGTATCAGGATTTCCTCACGCTCTGGAAAGACGCCGACCCCGATATTGCCGTCCTCAAGCAAGCCAGGGCGGAATACGCGAAGCTGCAGTAATTCAGAAGGGAATTTTCTCCGAAGATTAGGAATCTTGGGAAGCCTGATCGTATGGTCGTCGAACGGGGGAAGCTGTCCTACCTCTTCCTTGCCAGTTGGCGAATGTTCCCGGAGCAAAGCGCTCTCGAAAATCATCCGCTTGTGCCGCGCGATGCGCTTCTCGGAAAGGTGCCCATTCCCGAATTTCCGATCGCGCACCTATGGCGGGGATTTCTGTCGTAGAATGCTGCCGTCTCTCGAAGGGTTGAATCTCCCTGATGGTCAAGGACGGCTATAAATTCGCACTGCCTCCGCTGGCGCTGGGCCTGCTGGCGCTCCTGCCGGGCTGGAAATGGGCGGCAGCGATATTGTTTTTGCTGGGAGCATTCGTTCTATATTTCTTTCGTGACCCGGAGAGGGTGGTGCCGAGCGAGCCGGGGATCATGGTTTCGCCCGCAGATGGGCGGGTCGTCGAAATCCTGGACGAGGCGTTCGAGGGCAATCCCGGCCGGCGGATCAGCATTTTTCTTTCGGTGTTCGACGTGCACGTGAATCGCGCGCCAGTCGAAGGCGAAATTCGCAGCATTGAGTATCGTCCCGGACATTTTTTCGGGGCCATGCGCGCGCGAGCCTCGTCCGAGAATGAGCAGAACGTGATTCGCATTTCGTCGCCGGCCGGCGAAGTGGTCTTCAAACAGATTGCCGGGTGGATCGCCCGTCGAATCATTTGCTGGAGAGCGGTGGGCGACCGCGTGGCGCGCGGCGAGCGCGTGGGCATGATACGATTCGGCTCGCGCGTGGATGTCTGGCTGCCGCCCGGCACCGAAGTCGTCGTCCGGCGCGGCCAGCACGTGGCCGGCGGCTCGACGGTCCTGGCAAAGTGGAAGGCGACGTGATGGAAATGTTCGAACCCGAGACGGAAAGCGGCGCCCCAATCGGCAGGCCGCGGAACCAGCGGATGCGCCGCGGCGTTTACATCCTGCCGAGCGTGCTCACCGTCGGCAATCTTTTCTGCGGCTATTACGCTATTCTCGCTACGCTCCGGGGAAATATCTCGGACATGGATAACGCCGCTCGTGCCATCGGCGTCGCCATACTCTTCGATAGCCTCGACGGCCGCGTCGCCCGCGCCACCGGCACGAACAGCGAATTCGGGAAGCAATTCGACTCGCTCGCCGATGTCATCAGCTTCGGAATCGCTCCCGCGTTTCTTGCGTTCGCGTGGGGCGTGCGCGGGGTGCTCGCCGGCGACGCGCCCCAAGCGCGCCACATCTATCAACTCGGCTGGCTGGTCAGTTTCGTATTCGTGATTTGTTGCGCGTGGCGCCTGGCGCGCTTCAACATTCACGGCATGGCGCCGGGAGGCTCGCGCTTCTTTGTCGGGATGCCCACGCCGGCAGCCGCCGGCATGATTGCTGCCATGGTCCACGCGGTCATGTGGCCCATCGAGGACTGGCGGCTCGCCCTGCTGTGGCAGGTGCTCGTCCTGGCGCTGGCAGTGCTGATGTCCAGCACCATTCGGTATTACAGCTTCAAGGACATCAACATGGCTCGCCGCCAGCCGTCGCTTACCGTCGTGGCGGTCGCCGCGCTCCTCGCTGCCATCTGGGTATACTCTGAAATCACGTTGCTGCTCATCGCCGGGCTCTACACGCTCTCGGGCCTGACCATTCAACTGGTGCGCCTGGTGCGCCACCATCACACCGCTTCGCATCCGGCCTGATTCCGATGTCGGCCACGCCTGCTCATGCCGCCTGCCGGATCGCCATCGTGGGAGCCTCA
>JBGPXQ010000046.1:0-11572 GCA_041492805.1 Terriglobia bacterium
CTAAAGGTCTAACTAAGGTCAGTAAGATTCCTTCGGCGAGCGCGCGTCTTACCGCGAACGCCCTGGTAAAACCCTATTTGGATGCTTTTTTTCCCACCACGGGCTCCAGCCTTTGCGCCATCACAGTGTCCGGGGGGGACACGGATCTTTGTTCATTTGGAGCGGGTCAAGCTAGCACGGAAAACTACTATATCATCCGCGGCGATCACCATATCTCGGACAAGGATAGTCTCAGCGGGACGTTCTTTCGCGACAAAGCCAATTTCGGCACGCCCGATGAATACAACAATAAAATAGTCAACACTGCCTCGAGTAGCACCTTTGCGACGGTTGCATGGACCCACTCCTTCACCGCGAACCTGGTCAATTCTGCGCGCTTCGGTTTTCACCGGGATTTCCAGGGAGGGCCTGCAGGCGCCACTGCAATCAACGCGAAAACGTCGGACACGTCTTTCGGTGCTATCCCTGGGCTTGATGCGCCCCAGGTCTTCATAAATCAAAACCAATCGCTCTTTACGGGGGGTCTGACATCGTTCAACCCTCAAGCGAACCACTGGAACACGTACCAATTTTATGACGATGCCTTTTTGACCAAAGGAAAACATTCCTTGAAATTCGGAGTGAGCGTGGAGCGAGACCAGCTCAATGACATCAGATCCCCGCGCCCCGGCGGAATTTTTGCGTATGGGTCGATGTCCGCTTTCCTGAGTAACTCACCGGCCAAGATCACCACGGACCTCCCCGGCCTCGTTGCCCCCGTGGAGGCTCGGGCAGCGATCTACTCCGTATACTTCCAGGACGACTGGCGGTTCCGTCCTAACCTTACCATCAACCTGGGATTGCGCTACGAACCGATGGCCATTCCGCGCGATGCCCAGGGGAGAAATGCCACACTGCTCTCTATCTACGACACGACCGGCAGTCAGCTCCCTGTTTGTGGAACGGCGATCTCAGGGCAATGCAACGCCCAGACTTATGGGCTGTTCCATAACAACACCCGGAAAGACTTCTCGCCGCGCGTCGGATTCGCCTGGGACCCACAAAGCAATGGGAAGATGTCCGTCCGCGGGGGCTTCGGGTTCTACGACCAACTGCCTCTCATTGCCGTTATGGGAAGCGCCGTCAATGGCAATACCGCCCCGTTCCTGCATTCGGGCAGCGCCAACCTAGTTGCGGGTTCGTTTGGTCAGCTTAGTGCGTTCGGCGGATCCACCTGCCCCTCCAGTGTAGGAAATTCTGCATTGTGTCAGCTTTCCGTAGCGGGCAGCAGTCGCGTAGCCCATATGGAACAAAACCCGAAACGCGCTTATGTGATGCAGTGGAATCTCAGCGTTCAGCGTGAACTTATGCCCAATCTCACAGCCTTGATCGGTTACGTGGGCTCACACGGAGTTCACGGCACCACCCAGACGGATGATGTCAACATCGTGCTCCCACTATCCAGCCCCCAGGGATATCTCTGGCAGTGTGAAACAGAGGGTGCCCCCTTTCTTGGCGGTAACAGTAACGATTGCCCGGCGATAGGCGTTGGCACGAAGATACTCAATCAGAGTTTTGGACGCCTGCCCTCCACTTTTTTCAGGAATTCGTCTGTCTATCACGGCTTGGAGCTGCAACTGACCAAAGCGATGAGCCACGGCTTCCAGGCTCAGGCGTCTTTCACGTGGCAGAAGTCCATAGACACGGCTTCCGGAGGGGTAATCGCCGACCCGGTTATCACATCAATCTCAGGCCTGAATTGGTTCGACCCCAAGCTGACGCGCGCCGTCTCTGACTTCAACAATCCCAAGGTTTTCTCACTCAATTACCTCTGGAACATACCCACGCCGAAGTCCTTGAACGGGTTTGCCCAGGGGGTCGCAGGCGGGTGGCAGTTGGGGGGCATTTTTTCGGCCTCCAGCGGCTCGCCGTTTACGCCTCTTGTTACTAGTCCTAGCGGAGACGTGCTCGGCTTGAACAGCACAGACACGTTCGCCTACCCGGACCGTCTTAGCACACCCGGCTGCAAGTCGCTCACCAATCCCGGGAACCGCGATAATTATGTCAAGCTTCAATGTTTCGTGATTCCGGCCGTGGCCACCTTTAACGGCACGCATTATGTTCGCCTTGGCAATATGGGGCGCAACATTCTCAACGGGCCCGGATTGGCGACTCTCGACTTTTCGTTGGCTAAGAATACCAAGATTCCACGGATCTCGGAGACCTTCAACGTACAGTTGAAATGGGATGTCTTCAACCTCCTGAATCGCGCCAATTTCCAGCCGCCGATTGCCGGTTTAGCCCTTTTTGATGTCAGCGCGGTAACCGCGGGGACTGTTGCCGCCCCGGGCCCGGCTGGCGCATGTACCGGGGATCTCCTTAGTGGATGTATCCCAGGCGCGGGTGCGCTCTCTGGTGGTGACGGCACGGCGACGGATTCAAGGCAGATGCAGTTGTCGTTAAAAGTGAGCTGGTAATCGTGGCCGCGGCTGGCTCGGGAGCGTTTGCTCCCGAGCCAGCACCGCGGAACCGCATAATTCCTGCCAAGCGCTGCACCGTATGACGTGTGTGCCACTCTGTTTCGCCCCACATCTGAACATTATCCCGGCAACTCCTATGCTCGAATAATCTGGTAAGGGCAGAGTCTTCGGTTTCAGTCTTGAAGCGCTCTTGTAGCGTCGGCCTTCAGGCCGACACTGTAGATTCGAACACATGCCCGCCTGAAGGTGGGCGCTACATAGACCAAGACGAGGTTCTCACACAGACTCTAAAGCCCCTTTGTTTTCAGCCTATTTTTCAGGACTGAAGCCCTGACCCACAACCCAGAATGGGGACTTATTTTCGGGACAGAACACTAGAAGCAATCTCAAACACTCATTGTGGGTCGCGGCTTCAGCCGCGACATTCGGGGTGCAGAAAAAAGGGCTTCAGCCCCAGAAATCCTGAGAACTTTGCTCTGCTGTTCATTTATGGGACGATCTCGAGCGCGGATCCTCGCTCTCGCTATCATTGACTCGAAGGTGGTTCTAGTGGCGCGTAAAGAAGGAGCGTGGTATAAAATAAATGTTCCCGAAGTAACGACATGGAGCCGAACCCCGAGATAAGTACCGCTGTTGCGCCGGAAGCGACGCAGCCCTTGCGCCGTGAACTTCGGAGTTGGGGGCGCGATCTCGTGATCGCGTTAAGCCTGGCCATTGTCATCATCGTTTTCTTCTACCAGCCCGTTAAAGTCGAGGGCACGAGCATGACCCCCCTGATTTCCGACCAGGAAAGAATTTTTATCAACAAGTTCGTCTACCGGTTTGAGCCGATTGAGCGCGGCGATGTCGTCGTCTTCTGGTATCCTTTGGATCGCTCGAAGTCATTCATCAAGCGCGTAGTGGGATTGCCGGATGATACGGTCGAAATTCGCGACGGGCATGTGTACGTCAACGGGAAGACGTTGTCCGAACCTTACATCCCGCCGGAGTCGTTGGATCTGGGCAGCCTGGCTCCGACTCGCATACCGAAGAGTGAGTATTTTGTGATGGGCGATCATCGCACAAGCTCGAACGATTCTCGAATCTTCGGGCCTGTGCCACGAAAGTTTATTTATGGCAAGGCTGTATTCGCATATTGGCCGGTGGATCATTTCGGTTCCATTCCGGTTTTTGCCGAATCAGAAAGATGACACCCCGGGAGGGTCCGCTGACAGAAGCTGTCGTACGGCCAGGGATTCTTGCACTCGAAGACGGACGAATTTTTAGCGGACGCTCCGCCGGCGCAAACACCAGGCGCGGCGGTGAAGTCGTTTTCAACACAAGTCTCACCGGATACCAGGAAGTCTTTACGGACCCGAGCTACGCCGGACAGATTGTCTGTCTGACGTATCCCCACATCGGAAATGTGGGCACGAACGTCGACGATGAGGAGTCGGCGATACCTCATATCGAGTCGCTCGTGGTGCGGGAATTTTCAGCGGTAGCCTCGAACTGGCGTTCTGCAGAATCCGCCCAGGATTATCTCGCCCGCAACAACATTCCGGTCCTGTGGGACATGGACACGCGCGCGCTGGTGCGGCATATCCGGCAAGTAGGCGCGCTCCGCGGCGTCGTGGCGACCGACGGGACCCCTGCGGGGTTGCTAGTGGATGAAGCCCGCGCGTTGCCGTCAATGGCGGGGCAGGAGTTGGCTAGCCGCGTTTCGTCAGACAAACAATATGCGTGGGACCGCGGTTCAATCGAGCTGACCGCTTCCCCCTGGCATGAGGCGATGGGCGAGGCGCTCTCCAGCCACGAGACCCAGAGATTTCGCGTTGTCGCATACGATTTCGGCATCAAGCAGAATATTCTCCGTCTTCTGGTGGACCACAATTGCGAGGTGGTGGTTGTGCCGGCAAAAACATCCGCCGAAGACGTTCTCGGTTTGAAGCCTGACGGCGTGTTTCTTTCAAACGGACCAGGCGATCCCGAACCCGCCACGTACGCGATTGAAACCATCCGCGCGATGTTGGGACACGTGCCGATCTTCGGAATCTGCCTGGGACACCAGTTGTGCGGGCTCGCGCTCGGCGGGAAGACCTTCAAGCTGAGGTTCGGGCATCATGGCTCGAATCATCCGGTGAAAAACCTCCTGACCGAACAAGTGGAAATCACGGCGCAGAATCACGGATTCTGCGTGGACCCGGATTCGCTGCCATCGAGTGATGTTGAAGTCACGCATTTGAATTTGAACGACCAGACGAATGAAGGTTTGCGGCATCGCACACTACCGCTGTTTTCCGTTCAGTATCACCCCGAGGCATCTCCGGGACCGCACGATTCGCACTACTTGTTCAGACAGTTCACCGAGACGATGAAGCACTGGAAATTATCCGGCGCCCTGCGGCGCGGACGCGCGAGGGCCTAGCGGAGACAATGCCGAAGCGCACAGACCTAAAAAAAATCATGATTATCGGCTCCGGTCCGATCATTATCGGGCAGGCGTGCGAGTTTGACTATTCGGGCACGCAAGCGTGCAAGGCGTTGCGGAGCGAGGGGTACGAAGTCGTTCTTGTGAACTCAAATCCCGCGACGATCATGACGGACCCTGAAGTTGCCGACCGCACGTACGTCGAACCTCTGACAAAGGAATATCTCGAACAGATCATCGCGGCGGAAAAGCCGCAGGCGCTGCTGCCAACCGTGGGCGGCCAGACGGGCCTCAACCTCGCGGTAGAGCTCGCTGAGAGCGGGGTACTCGAACGCTACGGCGTGGAACTCATTGGGGCGTCGCTGCGGGCCATCAAGGTGGCCGAGGACCGATTGTGGTTCAAAGATGCGTGCCGCAAAGTGGGACTGGACGTTCCGGCATCCGCGCTGGTGAACAACGCGCAGGACGCCCTCAAGCTCGCCGACCAACTCGGATATCCCGTGGTGATCCGTCCTTCCTTCACGCTGGGCGGAACGGGCGGATCCATCGCATACAACCGTGAGGAATTTTCCGAAGCCATCTCGCACGCGCTTGATGTCAGCCCGGTTCACGAAGCTCTGGTCGAGGAGTCCGTGCTCGGGTGGAAGGAGTACGAGCTCGAAGTGATGCGCGATTTTCGCGACAACTTCGTAGTGATCTGCTCGATCGAGAACTTCGACCCCATGGGCGTGCACACCGGCGACTCGATTACTGTCGCGCCGGCGCAAACTCTGACGGACAAGGAATACCAGCGCATGCGGGATGCCGCGGCAGCCATCATCCGCGAAGTGGGTGTTGAAACGGGCGGTTCCAACATTCAGTTTGCGATCGATCCCGCGACAGGCCGGATGATCGTGATCGAAATGAATCCGCGGGTTTCACGCAGCTCGGCGCTGGCTTCGAAAGCGACCGGATTCCCGATTGCAAAGATCGCCGCGCGCCTCGCGGTCGGAATGACACTCGATGAAATTCCAAATGACATTACCCGAAAAACCCCGTCCTGTTTCGAGCCGTCCATAGACTATGTGGTGGTGAAGATTCCGAAGTGGCAATTTGAGAAATTTGCCGGCGCTGACTCAACGCTGGGAACACAGATGAAGTCCGTCGGTGAAGTGATGGCGATCGGTCGGACATTTAAGGAAGCGTTGCAGAAGGGCATTCGCTCCCTCGAACCTAGTTCCCCGTGGCGAGCGCCGGCGGACACACCGGTTTCCCTGCTGCGCGAGAAAATCGCCACGCCGCGTCCAGACCGGATTCACTGGCTGTTTGTGGCCCTCGAGCGAGGAATATCCGCGAAAGAATTGGTGGAACTGACGAAGATCGACCCGTGGTTCGTCCAGCAAATGCAGGAAATTGTTGCCGTCAACAGGCGGCTGGCCTCGGTGACGATAGAGACCGTTCCCGAGGATTTGCTCCGGGAAGCAAAACGCATGGGCACGGGCGACGAACAACTTGCGCAGTTGTGGAAGACAACCGCCGCTGCGGTGCGTAACCGCCGATCGAAGGCTCATATCGCTCCCGTTTTTAAACGCGTCGATACCTGCGCTGCGGAATTTGAATCCTTCACTCCTTATATGTATTCCACCTACGAGGAGGAAGACGAAGCGGAACCGACCGACAAGCCGAAGATCGTCATTCTCGGAAGTGGGCCAAACCGGATCGGGCAGGGAATCGAATTTGATTATTGCTGCTGTCATGCGTCGTTCGCTCTCCGCGAAGACGGCTACGAAACCGTGATGATCAATTGCAATCCAGAAACAGTTTCGACCGATTACGATACTTCGGACCGCCTGTACTTCGAACCTCTAACGCTCGAAGATGTCCTCTCCGTGGTGGAGCGCGAAAAGCCGCAGGGAGTGATCGTGCAGTTCGGCGGGCAGACGCCGCTCAACTTGGCCCTGGAACTAAAACGAAACGGTGTGCCGATTATCGGTACGGCGCCGGAATCGATCGACCTCGCGGAAGATCGCCGAAGGTTCGGCAGGTTGCTCGATGAACTGAAAATTCCCCAACCAAAGAACGGCACGGCTCTCGTGCCGGAGGAAGCGGCTCGAGTAGCTGCAGACATCGGTTTTCCAGTATTGGTACGCCCGAGTTACGTGCTTGGCGGACGCGCGATGGTGATCGCGTACGACTTGAACACAGTACAGGAATACGTTGCCCAGGCTGCGTTGATGGGGCCGGCGAGGCCTGTGTTGATCGATCAGTTCCTCGAAGAAGCTACAGAAGTGGATGTGGATGCGCTAGCCGACGGCGAGGATGTCGTCATCGGCGGCGTGATGGAGCATATCGAAGAAGCGGGTGTGCACTCCGGAGATTCCTCCTGCGTTCTGCCGCCGGTAACTTTGTCGCCTTCGGTGCTTGCGCGAATCCGTGACTACACAAAGCGCTTGGCCAAGGCGTTGCAGGTGGTGGGGCTGATGAATGTGCAGTATGCGATTCAGCGGGACACGGTCTACGTACTGGAGGTAAACCCGCGAGCGTCGCGCACGGTTCCGTACGTCAGCAAGGCCACCGGTGTGCCGCTGGCGAAAATGGCGGCAAGATTGATGGTTGGGCGGAAGCTGCGCGATATGAATCTCCCCGTGGTTGAAACGGACGGTGTCGCCGAGATCGCCGTGCGCGATTATTATTCTGTGAAATCGCCTGTGTTCCCATTCAACAAATTCCGCGGTGTGGATACGATCCTCGGTCCCGAGATGCGCTCGACCGGCGAAGTGATGGGCGTGGCGAAAAGCTTTGGCGAGGCGTTTGCCAAGGCGCAACTCGCCGCGGGCCAGCGCCTGCCGCGCAAGGGCTCCATATTTTTGAGCGTAAGCGACCACGACAAGCGGCATGTCGCCCCACTTGCAAAGGAGTTGCACGCCCTGGGTTTCCGCTTAATTGCGACCCGCGGCACGGCTGCGGCTCTCGAAGCGGCGGGAGTCCCTGCGGAGGCGGTGTACAAAGTAAACGAAGGCCGCCCCAACATTGTAGACCTGGTGAAAACCGGCAAAGTCGACATGATCATCAACACTCCGCTTGGGCGGGAATCGTTTTACGATGAGAAATCCATCCGGCGGGCCGCCATTCGGTACAATATTCCGTGCATCACGACGCTCTCCGCCGCGAACGCCGCCGCGCGGGGGATTCGAGCGCTGATCGAACACTCATTCGAGGTGCTCCCTCTGCAGTCGCTGCATGCGAAAAAGGCCGCGGCCCAGCTGCCGTCGTCGGCTGGCTGAATTCGCGGCTTAGAGTTCACCACAGAGATCACAGAACGCAAGGAGAAGGAATAAGAAGTCATTTCAGACCATGCCAATACAACTGAACGGGATTATCCCCGCACTGACAACGCCCTTCGATGAACGCGGTGCGCTCGCGTTGGATCGCGTGCGCCAAAACATTGCGCGATACAACAGGATCGGACTCTCTGGCTACCTAGCCAACGGCTCGACAGGCGAATCGGTCCTGTTGAACCGGGCGGAATTCGAAAGCCTTCTCGCCGCTGTGCGTGAATCAGCGGCACAGGGGCGAATCCTGATCGCCGGAACGGGCGTGGATTCGACCGCGGAAACAATCTCCCGCACGGAAGCCGCCGCAAAGCTTGGTTATGACTACGCCCTGGTCTGTCCGCCCTATTTCTTCAAACCAATGATGAAGCCGGACGTCCTTGTCGAACATTATCGCCGTGTGGCGGACGCGTCGCGGATTCCGATTCTCTTGTACTCGGTGCCACAGTTTTCCGGGGTAGCCTTCGAGCCGGATGTCGTTGCGCGTCTCGCCGAGCACCCCAATATTCCCGGGATGAAGGACAGTTCGGGAAACGTCGATCGCGTCGGCGCAATCCTGGCGTCGGTGCCCAGCAGTTTCCAATTGATGACCGGTGCCGCCACTACGGTTTATCCCTCGATGGTCTTGGGTGCCAAGGGAGGAATCCTGGCACTTGCGGATTTTCTTCCCGAGCTTTGTGTCGGGCTTTACGCTGCCGTCGCCGCAAGTGACAGCGCGAAGGCGCTGGAACTGCAGCGGCGGGTCATGCCGGCTTCCAAAAAGGTCGTCGGAGGGCTGGGTATTTCGGGTGTGAAGTACGCAATGGATTGTCGCGGATACTACGGCGGACCCGCGCGCCGCCCTCTGCTTCCTCTGGACGAAGCCCAAAAGAAGGAAGTCGAAGCACTGGTCGCGGGGGTTGCACCGGCGACGGCAGTAGCCTGATTGTAATGATCTGAATTGTTTCTAGGTGCAAGAGGCAGAACCGAGACGCGATGGTTTACATCTCGATAGGTGCGACCGCATGGGGTGGGCGCGCTTGACCTTCTTTGTCTGAATCGTAAGGATCTCAGTATCATCCAATGCGTTTTGGCGGTTACGCATTGCCGGACTTGTGCCTGGACTGTAAAATGGAGCGCCCTATGGAGTGTCACTGTATTCCGCCAGCCGAACTGCCTCACACCACACTCCTTTACTCAAAATATCTCACGGATTTTTCCAGTGTTTCTGAATTCTATCTCCATCCCCCCAGCGTGAAGGGGATTTTGCAGGCCGCCGGGGAGGTTCGGCTTGAGGATTCGATTCGCCGCGGAGTCGTCGCAGTTTTGAGGAAGCAGAACATCGCCTTCGACAGTGGCTCGGAAACGACTCGGAATCTCGACAGGCTTCAAGATGGCGCTGCAGCTGTCGTTACCGGGCAGCAGGTGGGGTTGCTCGGAGGGCCTGCCTTTAGCGTTTACAAGGCATTGACCGCAATTCATGTTGCGAACGAATTGACATCGAGTGGAACAAACGCCGTTCCAATTTTCTGGCTCGCGACGGAAGACCATGACTTGGCCGAGGTAGATCATTGTTTTTTCGGATCGCGAAACGGACTCGAGCGTTTCGACCTGAGCACGCCGGGACCGGAGGGCCGGCGTGTCGGTGAAATTCCGCTTGGCGATGCCGTGCGCGAGCTTTCCTTGCGTGCAAGCGGAATGGTGGAGGGAGCGGCGGCAGGAGATGTCGCCAGGTGGATTTCAGAAAGCTATCGGGCCGGCGAAACATTCGGTTCAGGGTTTGCAAAACTGATGACGCGAATCTTTGCTGGGCGCGGGCTGATATTTCTTGACCCCTTGTCCCCTGAATTGCAAGGGTTGTCCGCACGGACGATGCTGCATGCCCTGAGAGAGCACGAAGCTCTCGCGAAACAACTTGTGGCGCGATCCTCAGCGCTCGAGCGCGCCGGGTTTCACGCTCAGGTCAAGGTCGCCGAGAACAGCACTCTGGTGTTCCGCGTCATAGATGGCCAGCGGGTTGCTGTACGCTCAAAGAATGGCGGATTTATTGCCGGGACGATTGAGGAATCGTTCGAGGAAACCCTAAGGGCTGCGGAACGCCATCCTGAGGAATTCAGCGCGAACGCGCTGCTACGTCCCGTGATTCAAGATACGTTGCTGCCGACCATCGCGTATATCGGCGGCCCTGCGGAAATTGCCTATCATGCGCAGACATCTCTCGTTTACCAGCAGTTGCTCGGACGGGCGCCTGCAGTTCTACCCCGAGCCGGATTTACATTGGTGACGGCGCACGTCGCGAATTTGCTGAAAAAATACAATGTGGATGTGCGGGACGTCTTCGCCGGGCGTCAGAAGCTTCGCGCGAAGATGGAAGCTGAGGTGTTGCCGCGGGAGCTTACGGAGCGTTTTACGGATGGGGAAAAGAAGGTGCAGAGCGTGCTCGAAGGTTTGCGCGAACCTCTTGCCAAGCTTGACCAGACTCTCGCGGGCGCACTCGACACGGCCGCGGAGAAGATGCTTTTTCAATTCAACAGCTTGCGCAGCAAAGCCGGCCGTGCCGAGGGGTTCCGAAGCGGAGTACTCGACACGCATGAGCGGGAAATTGCCAGTTTGCTGATTCCCAACAATGAGTTGCAAGAACGGTCTCTTTCTTTGCTCCCATTTCTAGCTTCGCAGGGCGGCGAACTCCTCGACCAGCTTGACCAGAACATCAAGATCGGCACGGGCGAGCATTGCCTTCTATATTTGTAACGTCCAATCGCAGAACAGCTTGAATTCCACCAAGCTTGTTGCCATATTGGATCTTCTAGATTACGAGTGGAGGAACGTCGTATGAAACTAACTCCCGGGAAACGCAAGGGACTCGAAGCTGTTTCGGATTCACGCGGCGTGATCGGCGCGGCTGCGATGGACCAACGCGGCTCGCTGAAGAGTGCCATCGCCAAGGAAAAAGGCATCGACAAGAAGGCGGTCACAGACCAGATGATGGCGGAGTTCAAGGAAGCAGTTGTGCGTGTTCTCACCCCGCACGCGAGCGCGATCCTCCTCGATCCAGAATACGGCCTCTCGGCCGCCAAGCAGCGAGCCAAGAACGCCGGTCTTCTTCTCGCCTACGAGAATAGCGGCTATGACAACACGCGCCCCGGCCGCTTGCCCGATTTGCTTGACCACTATTCGGTGCGGCGCCTGGTCGCCGAAGGCGCGGATTGCATCAAGATTCTTCTCTACTACACGCCATTTGATCCGCCGGAGATCAATGACGTAAAGCATGCTTGGGTCGAGCGCATCGGCGGCGAGTGCACGGCTGCCGACGTCCCCTTCTTCCTGGAATTCGTGGGATACGAAGAGGGAGTCGACGAGAAGGGCATCGAGTTCGCTAGAAAGAAGCCCGAGTGCGTGACTCGCAGCATGGA
>JBGPXQ010000239.1:0-4153 GCA_041492805.1 Terriglobia bacterium
GAACAGGAGAGCGTCAAAATCATCCGCACCGCCCTCGATAGCGGCATCAACTTCCTCGACAACTGCTGGGACTACAACGGCGGCAACAGTGAAATCCGCATGGGCAAGGCGCTGCGCGATGGTTACCGCCAGAAAGCCTTCCTCATGACGAAAATCGACGGCCAAACCAAAAAGGCCGCTGCCGCGCAGCTCGACGAATCTCTCCGCCGCCTCCAGACCGATCGCATCGATCTTCTGCAATTCCACGAAGTCATTCGCATGACCGACCCGGAGCGCATCTTCTCTGCCGGTGGCGGCATGGAAGCCGTCCTGGAAGCGAAGAAAGCCGGCAAGGTCCGCTACATCGGCTTCACCGGCCACAAGAATCCCGCCATGCACTTGCACATGCTCGAAACTGCAGCGAATCATGCATTTCATTTCGACGCTGTCCAGATGCCTCTCAATGCCATGGACGCTCACTACGAAAGTTTTGGACAAAAAGTCCTTCCTGTCCTGGTCAAAAATGAAATCGGCGTCCTCGGCATGAAGCCCATGGGCGCTGGACTCCTCCTCCGGAGCAACACCTTGACCCCCGTCGAGTGCCTCCACTACGCCATGAACCTGCCCACCAGCGTCGTCATCACCGGCTGCGAATCTGTGTCCAACGTCCAGCAAGCTCTCGATGCCGCGCGCAGTTTCAAGCCGCTCAGCTCCGCGGAAGTCGCCGCCCTCCTTTCTAGGACTCAGCAAGCCGCTCGAGACGGCCAATTCGAAGGCTACAAGACCACCAACAACTTTGATGGCACCGCCCACAATCCGCAGTGGCTCGGCTAGCCAAGATTATTCGCCACTACTCTCGCACTCTGATCTCGCGCGGAGAATAGAGCACTGTCATCCTGAAGCGATCCGATAAGGATCGCTGATCGAAGATTCCGGCTCCTGCCGGAAAGGATCTCAGCCTTTACTTCAAGCTCAGTGTTTGATTGGATTGGATGTTTGCTTCAGAAATGCGCCGCCGGAATCCGATGCTTACGCGGTACCGGAGACAGACTTGCGTGGATACTTCTTCGCAATGTAATTATCCACCAGCGCTTGGAACGCGACGGCGAGCTCGTCGTAAGTGCCTTCCAGCGTCACATCCTTCTGCCCATCAATATAAACCGGGCATCGCGGCGCTTCGCCCGTGCCCGGCAGGCTGATGCCGATATTCGCGGCCTTCGATTCTCCCGGACCGTTCACAATACAGCCCATCACCGCGAGGGTCATCTCCTCGACGCCTTCATATTGCGTTTTCCAGATCGGCATGCTGTCGCGGATGTAGTCTTGGATAGCCTCCGCCAATTCCTGAAACGTGGTGCTGGTGGTGCGCCCGCAGCCGGGGCACGCCGTCACGCTGGGCGCAAACGA
Source organism: Terriglobia bacterium (assembly GCA_041492805.1). GTDB lineage: Bacteria > Acidobacteriota > Terriglobia > Acidiferrales > UBA7541 > Palsa-360. The sequence continues at coordinate 1,387 of JBGPXQ010000239.1, forward strand.
ACGCAGCCCCAGCGCTTGCAGCAATTCGCACGCCGCGTAAACTTCTTCGCGGCGATCCCCGCCCGGTTTGGGCGTAAGCGAAATGCGAATCGTATCGCCAATGCCTTCGTAGAGCAGCACGCCCAGCGAAGCCGCCGACCAGATTTGCCCCTTCATCCCCATTCCGGCTTCGGTTAGGCCCAGGTGCAAAGGTTGTTCGGTCTTCGCGGAAAGATCGCGGTAAACGGTAATGAGGTCGCGCGGCCGCGAAGTCTTGCACGAAATAATGATCTGGTCTTGGCGCAGCCCGGACTCCAGCGCCAGCTCCGTCGATTGCAGCGCGGAAAGCACCATGCAATCGTTGATGATCTCTTCGGACTCTTTCCCCAGATTCTTGTCCGTGTTCTCCTGCATCTTGCGCATCACCAGCTCTTGATTGAGCGAGCCGCCATTCACGCCGATTCGAACGGGCTTCCCGTTATCCACCGCGATTTTGCAAATTGTGGAGAATTGCTCGTCGCGCCGCTGCCCCGCGCCCACGTTTCCCGGATTGATGCGGTATTTATCCAGCGCTTTCGCGCATTCGGGATACTTGGTCAGCAGCACGTGCCCGTTGTAATGAAAATCGCCGATGATCGGCGCAGTGCAACCCGCATCCTGCATCCGCTTCTTGATCTCCGGCACCGCCGCCGCTGCTTCCGGCACGTTCACCGTCCAGCGCACAATCTCCGAACCCGCCTCGGCCAGCTCTAAAGTTTGCTTCAATGTCGTTTCGATGTCAGCCGTGTCCGTGTTCGTCATCGACTGCACCACGATCGGCGCGCCTCCGCCCACGCGCACGTGTCCCACGTTCACGCCATAAGTCTTCCGCCGCGGATGGCGGCTCGCCGCAGCGTCAAATCCTTCAATCTGCGTAAGCATTCCTGTTAATTCTATCGTGATTTGGGCCCTCCAGGAAATCGAGTCTTCTTCCGAGTGATGTAAACTACCCTTTTTGATCTAGGAACAGTTGCATCGTACCTTGCACATGGCTATATTGCGGGGAGGTTTTTACGTGCGCATACTTGGCTTACACCGCTTTTTTCTACTGCTTCTCCTTGCCTTCGGCGTGCTTCCACTCACCTTTGGCGCGGAAGCTCCCAGACTTGTACAGAAGGATGGCCGCTGGGCACTCTTCGTAGAAGGCCGTCCGTATTTAATTCTGGGTGGGCAGATTCATAACTCCAGCGCATGGCCCTCGGAGCTGCCGCAAGTGTGGGCGTCGTTGGCTGCCCTGCATGCCAACACCGTTGAAGCGCCGGTCTATTGGGAACAGATTGAACCCGAACCGGGCCAGTTCGACTTTGCCAACGTGGACCAACTCGTGAAAGGTGCGCGCGCCCACAACCTGCACCTTGTACTATTGTGGTTTGGCACGTGGAAAAATGGCAACATGCATTACGCGCCGAAATGGGTAAAGACCGACCCCAAGCGCTTTCCGCGCGTGATCAGGGCAGACGGCGAACCCATTGATGTGCTCTCCGCAAATTCGCGCGCAAATCTAGAGGCGGACAAGACGGCCTTCGCCGCGCTTATGCGTCACCTGAAGGCGCTGGATGGCAACGAGCACACCACTCTGCTGGTCCAAGTCGAGAACGAATCGGGCAGCATCGGGACCGTGCGCGATTTTTCTCCAGCAGCGAACGCGGCGTTTGCTGGCCCCGTTCCGGCCGACCTGCTGGCCGTCGTCCACAAGGAACCCGGCACTTGGAGCCAAGTCTTCGGTTCCGAGGCGGATGAAACCTTCCAGGCCTACTATCAGGCGCACTATGTCAATGAGGTCGCTTCGGCGGGCAAAGCCGAATTCGCGATTCCACTCTACATCAACGTGTGGGTCACCTATCCACCCGCCGAATTGCCCGAACGGCGCATTCCCATCCCCGGCATTCAGTATCCCAGCGGCGGGGCAGTGCAAAAGTTCGTAGGCCTGTGGCGCGCATTGGCGCCTTCGATAGACATGATCGGTCCCGACATCTACAGCGGTGAGTCCGATTTTGTCCAAGAGATCATGCGTACCTACCGCCGCCCGGACAATCCCCTGTGGATACCCGAGATTGGGAGAAACGATAACTTTGCCAAATTCCTGTTCTATGCCCTGGGCAATGGAGCGGTGGGTTTCTCCCCTTTTGGTGTAGATCATAGCGGATGGAATGCCCTCGGAGATGAAATCGGCAAAGCGCACGCCAGCAACTTCGCGCTACTCGGGCCAATGAGTAGGGAAATCGCCAAGCTGAACTTCGAAGGCAAGCTGAAGACATCTGTAGAGGAACCCGGGCACGAGCGGCAGGAACTGGATTTTGGCTCCTGGCAGGCAACGGTCTCGTATGGCTTTCCTCAATACGACGGACGGCGGCCGCCTGGTACCAAAGACGCTCACGGAGTCGCCTTAGTTGCACAACTGGGACCAGACGAATTCCTGGTGACGGGGGTAGACGCCAGCATCAGTTTTCACTTGCCCGGACGGCTGCCAGGCTTGCGCATGCAGATTCTCTCGGCCGAAGAGGGGTCGTACGAGAACGGTGTTTGGAAACCGATGCGGCTGTGGAATGGCGATGAGACCGATAGAGGCTTAAGCTTCCACCAAGAACCGGCGGCTGTGCGGATCCTGCTAGGCAGTTTCTAGGGCACATCGGGCATGCCCTAGCTTCAGAAGCTCTTCGTCATTCCCTAGCGTGCCATCGCACGCTAGGGATGTTCTTGCGCTATCTGTAGGAACATTTGTTCTGCAGATTCGAATGCAAAGGAATGC
>JBGPXQ010000031.1:0-12838 GCA_041492805.1 Terriglobia bacterium
CATTACCAGGGCCTGAAACTGCGCGCCATTGGCGAAGTCCTCGGGACGACGGAAGAAACGGTGAAGAATTCACTATTCCGCGCGACGCGCAAGCTGCGCGCGCAACTGGAAGAATTGCTGTGAGTGAACAACCAAACAACGAGGCCATCATCCGCTGCGAAGAGATCGAGCATCTCGCACTCCTCTACGTTTGCGATGAGCTCGATCCCGCGGTGCGCGCAGCGCTCGAGGCTCACACCAGGCAGTGTCCAACCTGCGCCGCCGTGGTATCGCGTGAGGCCCGCTTGCATCTGGCGATTGCTTCGTTCGACCAGCCAGCCGATTCGCTCGACCGTTCCGGCCTGTTGCTGGCGCGCTGCCGTGGCGAACTGGCCGAGGCGCTCGACGACAAACAGGCGCGGGCGGACCGGCCTCACTCGCTTGCAGTCTTTTCGCCCGCGGCGTGGTGGACGGTGGTTCGCAACACATTGGTCTATCACCCCGCGATGAGCATGGCCGTGCTGGTTGTGGCAGGTTTTTTGGCGGGCGTGGCTGGCCAGAGGTCGCACGTCACATCTCCCGTTTCGCCGCGCCCCGTGATGACAGTTTCGGCCGCACCGAAGCTAACCGAACAACAGCTCCAGAGCGCCGGGAGCGCTAATGTCGCCTGGGTAACGCCGTCCGGTTCGCGCACCCCCACGGTGCAGGTGCAACTGATGTCGCAGGAGCCAATGAATATCGTGGGCTCGCCGGATGATGCCGATGTGCAGCGCGCGTTGACTTTCGTGCTGGCGAACGGCCAGCGGTTTGATTCCGGAGTCCGCATGGATTCGCTCGAAGTGCTGCGCACGCGCTGTGCCGACCCCGAAGTGCGGCGCGCGGTATGCACCGCGGCGCGATCAGACCGCAATCCAGGCGTACGCATTAAGGCTCTCGAAACGCTGCGAGGCTTCGAACGGGATTCCTTGGTCCGGCAAACACTCATCGAGGTGTTGCAGAATGACAGCAATTCCGGTGTGCGCGTCGAGGCCGTCAATCTCCTCGTCAATGCTCTTCGCGCGGAAGATTCGTCCGGTTCGGCGGATCCCAAGGTTCTCGCCGTGTTGCGCTACCGCCTGCGGAACGACCCCAATAACTACGTTCGCCTGCAGAGCGCGGCGGCGATCCGGCAACTGGACGCCGGCGAACTTCCGTAGCAGGGCCTGGCCATTTTCAAGATTATTTCCTATGGGGCGGGCCATCAATTGACGCAAGGACGAAAACTCGCTGGAGCGATTGCGCTGGCAATTCTTGTGATGATGCCGTCGTTATTGCTCGCGCGTCATCATCACGGCCTCACGAATCTTCCGCCGGTCGGCACCACCGACTCTCCCGCTGTCGATCCTTCCGTCTACGATCCTCCTGACGATGCCCCGCGCGTCTCAGTCGTAAAGTCCGGAACCCTTCCGACCAAGGATGGGCTCTGCCTTCGGCTCAGCACGGATCTGGGCGATGTCCACATCCTCACCGACGCGTCCCAAGAGGCCTCCTATCGCGTTACGCTCGAGGCTGAATCGCACGACCCCAACACCGAAAACATCCTGCGTGAATTCTCCCTGGTTGTGCGCAAGATCCCTGCGGGCATCTCCATCGATGGCCACGCCTCCCGGCGAACCCTTCACGGCCGGCTGCGAGTAAGTTTTGAGATTCATGTTCCGCGAAACTACTGCCTCGATACCACAACGAAGGCCGGCAACATCGATGTGCAGGACATCGAGGGCCGGGTGGCGCTGGTTACTGCGGGAGGAAACATCAAGGTTGGCCGCGTGCGTGGGGGAGGCACCCGCGTGCGTCCATCGTCTGGCGCAGCGGGAATGGCCCTGGCAATTCTTGATACGCAAGGCGGCCATATCACGATCGGCGACGTCGCCGGTGATTTGCGCGCGACAACCGCGGGTGGGCACATCATGGCTGGAAATATCGATGGCAATGCCACGCTTCACACAGGCGGCGGGCACATCGAAACGGGCCGCGTGGCCGGAGTCTCCACTCTTGACACGGATGGCGGAAACATTCGTGTCGCGAGCGCAGGGTCCAGCATCACGGCCAATACGGGCGGTGGGCTGATTGACCTTGGAAATGCTGCTGGCGCCATCCGCGCGCACACCGGAGGCGGGGCCGTGCGAATCGCGCACATTTCCGGCCCCGCCGCCGTGGAGACGAGTGGTGGGAGTGTGTTCTTGCGGCAAGTGAATGCGCCGCTGCGTGTTTCTGCAGCCACAGGCAACATCACGGCATGGTTCAACGATGCGGAACCGGAATCCACAGTTGTCGCCCACGGAGTCCGTAAGATGCGCGGCCCCTCTCGACTGACATCCGGCGAGGGCGACATCGTCGTGTATCTCCCGCGCGAACTGGCCCTCACTGTCGACGCACTGGTCGAACAAGGGAGCGAGCACCGCATCGTTACCGACCCTTCCCTTCTGCTCAAAGTGAGCTACCAGGATTCCCCGTCCGGAGTCCGCGCGCTCCGCTGCGAAGGCAACGTGAATGGTGGCGGCGAAGTTCTCCGCTTGAAAGCGGTGTCCGGAAACATCGTGCTGCGGCTCGGTGATCCGGATTCCAGGCCGAGTGCCGCAATGCCCGCACAGGGAATGCATTTTTCCCCTGCGCTGCCCCCTCCGCCGGACTGGAATCCCCGCGAGCAAGGCGACGAAAATGATCCCGACCGCGAAGGATTCATCGAGGAAGTCCACCGAAAAATTCAGGAATCCTGGTGGGGAGGGGTGCCCGTCGAGCCCGCCGAATTGCAGAAGCATCTCGAAGAGTCGGTCGCGCCGGTCTATCCGGATGTCGCGCGCAATGCGGGCATCGAAGGTGACATTGTTCTGCGCGCCAATATTTCAAGTGATGGCCGTGTCACAAACTTAAAGGTTCTCTCAGGCCCGCCCATTCTGGCGCGCGCGGCGATCGAAGCCGTGCAGCACTGGCGCTATCAACCTGTGAGGATAAATGGCCGTCCGGCAAATGTGGTAACGACATTAATCGTTGCGTTCCGTTTGCAGTAGGCGCAGTGCGCCAATTCCGCGGGGGTGCCCAGATGCGCAGAATGTTGATTTCGTTCGTGATGGTTGTGGCGCTGGCCGTCCTTTCTACGCCTGCGCGCGCACTCGATGAAGTGTTCAGCAAGTCTTATCATTTGGACTCGAACGGCAGCGTCGAATTGCAGAACATCAACGGTTCGATCGAAATTATGGGCTGGGACCGCGACACGGTGGAAGTGTATGCCGTGAAGAGCGCGACGACCGGCTCAGCGGACCTTTCTCGTGTCCGCATCGAAGTGGCTTCCGCGCCGGGTCATCTTTCGGTCGCGACCCGCTATCCCCGGGAAAAAGGCGTTGCGGTTTCCGTCGAATATCACATTCGCGTTCCGCGCCACGCACGCTTGAGCCAGATCGGCACCGTGAATGGAGCCGTTCGCGCGACCCACATGGAAACTACCGGTGCGTTGCGTTCTGTCAACGGAAACGTCGAGGTCCTCGATAGCGCCGGCGGATTCAGCACGCATACAACCAATGGCGATCTCCGCCTTGAACTTCGTCGTTTGGATCCCAGCGAGCCGGTCGATGCAGGGACAGTGAATGGCTCGATTCGGGTTGCGCTTGAACGCAACGCCAGCGCGGCGCTCGATGTTCACACGCTCAACGGAGATTTTCATTCCGATCTGCCCGTGTACGTGCAGAGTTCGACCGGATCGCTTCAATTTCGCGGGCTCCTGGGCCACGGTGGAACGCAGCTGACGCTGCGGACCGTCAACGGCACGATCCGCATCCTCGCGTTGAATCCCAACGTGTAGCGGCTGTCCTCGTGCTCACGATTCGATGCGCTCGGCGTCGAACATGGTGAGGAGGATCACCAATGGATACGCGGCTTATTTTCAGGCTGAACACTATTGCGGTGGCGGCGCTCGCTCTCGCTGCGATTCCGGGTCGTGTCGCTGCGCAGGAATTGCAGCGCCTCACGGAATTTCCCATTCCACCCGCGCAGGACATGCTTTTCGAGGCCGATGGGGACGCCGGATGGCTGGGCGTCACGATTGCCGAGGTTTCCGCCGACAAAGCGAAAGAATTGAAGCTATCACCTGCGCGCGGAGTGCTTGTCGAGCAAGTCGATCCCAATAGCCCTGCTGCAAAAGCGGGACTAAAAACAAGCGACATCATTACGGAATTCAATGGCCAGCGCGTCGAGGGCACGATGGGATTCCGCCGCATGGTGCGTGAGACGCCGCAAGGCCGCGCCGTCCAATTGACAATTTGGCGCGACGCGCGGCCGCAAACTCTCTCTGCAGAACTTGCTGCTATGCCGCGGTTGCCGCGAGCAGGTATGTCTCCCGGCCTTCCGCGGGTCATGCCGTTTCCGGAAGCTCCCGAAATTCTCCGTCAGTTCCACGGAAATCTCATGATTCCGCGCACGCCGACGCTCGGAATTTCCGCGATGGATGTCTCCGGACAATTGGGCGCCTACTTCAATGCGCCGGACGGTGAGGGCGTGCTCGTTACCGAAGTGAAGGAGAACTCACCGGCCGCAAAGGGTGGGTTGAAGGCAGGCGACGTCATCACGAAAATTAACGGAAAGCGCGTGCATGATCTCGGTGAACTGCGCGGTCAGCTGGGAGAAAGCCGCGAGACAAGATCGGTCAGCTTGAGCGTAATCCGAAAGGGCATGGAAACTTCCCTCACTGTCGAGCCCGAGCAGCCAAGGCCGCCACAGCCGCGTTACGAAGCCATGCGGAACCGCCGGGCGTAAGTTCTAGACTTGTCTGCAAACATGAAGGCCGCCGGAAGATATCTCCGGCGGCCTTTTCGATCTCGGTGCAATCAAGATCGTGCGCATCTATTCGCGTACGATGGTCGCTTTGGAGGAAGGCACATCGACCCGCATCAGGCGGCGGCCGGCGTCCAGGTAGAGCAGAATTTCGAGGTCCGTAGAACTGACGCGCAATGTCTCATATTTCGCGCTCTCGACCTGCTGCGGGCCAATCGATTCCACCGATATGCTTCCCGGCGTCATGTCCTGGGGGATCAGGACAGGAAACTCCTGTTTGCCGCCGGCCTTCCAATCGTACAGTTGGGCAAGCACGGCATACTGGTAGTAGAGATTGTTGTCGAGCACGGCGATGCGAGGGGACGGAAACGTGAAATCCTGCAGGATTGGTGATTTGCCGCCAAGGTCGATCGCGCTTTTCGCTGTGCCGTTCGCAAAGTCCACCGCGCCGGAACCCTTTTTCTGCGTCTGTGCAGTCCAGTCGTAGTGAAGGGGTGTGCCGTCCGCGGCCAGCTTCAGCTGGCCCGTTGCCTTGATTTCCCCGCCGCCTGGCACATGCGCAGTCGTCGAACCGCGCGCCATCCACGTTCCGCCCGACGGTGAGATTTCAAATTCTTCGTTGCCGACAACCCGGCCTTCCAGTTCGATGCGGAATTTTCCCTTATCGGGCGCAAGCACCGTCGCGGTACTTGCGGTCTTCGCGTTCTTATCCGCATTTTTCTGGACCGAAAGGTGCGCGAGCGGAGTTGCCCCCATGGCAGCAAATCCGGCTGCAAAACACAAAACGAATCCACGTGTGACAAGTCGCCTCATAATTTTCAGATCGTGACTCATGGCAACGGGCGCCCCGGCGCGGTTCCATCCGCAGGAACGCGCGCCGATGGGTCAAAGATGCCGAGCGCCAAAATTTGCTCCACAACGCGAATGGATTCGCCGCTGCTCTCGATTCGATAATCCGCCTGCCGGTAATAGGGCAGGCGCTCCTCGTAGAGTTTACGAAAACTGGCTTCGTCCCGGAAGAGCGGCCTGTCTCCCATCAGTACACACCGCTGCAGGAGGCGTTCGATCGAGCAATCGAGCCAGACGACCGCGGCCCCGGCACGTTGTGACGAACCAAAATTGTGGATCAAAGCGGCGTTCCGTAGCTGCGCGAACGTGCCGCCCCCGAGCGCGAGAACCACGCGCGCGTCACGTTCCGATGCCCAGCCAAACGCGTGTGCGAGGCGTTCATGTTCGATATCGCGGAATATCGCCTCACCCTTCTGCTCGAAGATCTGTGAAATTTGCATACCGGTGTGCCGCTCGATTTCAGCGTCGAGGTCGACAAAATGCCAGGCAAGCTGGGCGGCCAGCAGCCGTCCTACGGTGCTCTTGCCCGAGCCCATGAAACCCGTCAGGCATACCATATGGCATTCCGGGACAGGCCCAGTCATAGACTTCTTCGATTGGGAATAATCCTGCTGCAAGCGATTCCGAGTGCGTTAGTCACGCTTCAGAATCTTGATTGTACCACTAAAGGAAGACAGCTCGACCTTGGCATGACCATCATTCATGGTGCCGAACAGGCTCTGCCCCCACTTCGAAGGGACATGCTTACTGCCATGGGTATCCGGCTTGAAGGAGGCCTGGTTGATCACGTTGCCCTTGAGCGAGGTGGCGTTCAGATCGAATGAATCGCTGGAGGAAAAATGGACTTCAATCGTGCCGCTGAAATTCTTCATGATGTAAACGCCGCGGTTCAGGAAACTGCCGTCAAACAGGATATTTCCTGAAGAAGTCTGCACACGGACGCTGTCCAGTGTGGGCTGGATCATCTGCATGTTGCCGCTGATCGAGTTGGCCTCGAGCTTTCCCGCGCACCGCGTACACACCAGCGAGCCGTCGATCGTCTTAATCACCATATATCCATCCACGTCGGATAGCTGCAGGTTTGCGCCGACCGTATCGAAAGTCATGTCACCGTGTACGCTTTCGACCGTAACATTGCCCGAATCAGTTCGCACACTCAACTCGCTCTCCACGGGGACAGTAATTTCAAAATCTGTCTTGAGGTCCTCCGCGGAGGCCTTCGCCGTAGCCACACGCGTCGCGACTTCAATGCGATTCCCGGCCTGCTCGGTTTCCACAACGGCCTTCCCACCCGCATTCGTCCACGCTACCTGCACTTCATTCTTGCTCCAGGCCTTCACCTGAACCCGCCCGCTCGCATTGCGCACCGTGATCATCGGCTTGCTCTGCACGGTGAAGTGCTTTTCGATGCGATCGGCATGCGCAGGAGCGGCAACGAGGACAAACCCCGCCATCACGGCGCCAATCGTGCCCAACCTTACAGCATTGCAAGTTGCATTCACTGCAATCCTCCCATCGTACTGCGGTCCATGGCCGTGGCCAGCAGTTCGGCCTTCTGCTCGTAGGCGCCATACAGATATTCCCGCGCCATCTCATTCTCAGGCTGTTCGCGTACGTCCTTTTCACACATAGCGATGAAGTTGTCAACGATGTTCATATTACGGCGAATGGAGTCTGTAACGGCAGCGTCCTTCCGGAAGCCCGGAGTATTCTCGTTACTGACCGTCAGCAGCTCTTCCTTGAACACGCTCTCCGCCGAGGGCACCGCCGACACGTCCTGCTTGAACTCGAATTGAGGATGTATCGCCATCTGCGTGGAATTGCCCATGTAACTGACCAGGCCTGCCGCAACGAGTACGAGCGACAGAAACGCGCCGGCCAGCGCAGGGCGTTGCAACACAAACCACCAGCCGTGCTTCACGCTCTGAGGTGCTGGACTCGGCACATGGATGATTCCTTCGGCTTCGAGTTGGCTGCGCAGGGCGACCCACACATGCTCGGGAGGAGCGATCCCCTCACCGCCCAGTTCGATCACCGCATCGTGGATTGCTTCAAGCTCCGCCGTAAGAGCGCGGCAAGCCTCGCATCCGTTGATATGAGCAGCCGCTGGTTCCGGCAGGGGGCCGTCAGCCTGCTGCTCAAGAATCTGTTCCAATTGATTGCACTGCATGTTCGTTACCCTTCTTCACTTGACTTAACTTCACTTGAATCAGCGGAAACTTGCTTGGCGTAAGACTTAAGCCAACCCATATTGCTTCCCGTCACTGATATTCAACTTGTCCCGGCCGTTCCTGTCTTGGCGGCCTGGCGTTCCTGCCGCGCCTGGTCACGCAAAGTTTCCTGCAGGAGTTCCCGAAGCCGCATCCGCGCCTTGTGCAATTGCGATTTGGAATTTCCGATCGAGCATTTCATAAGCCCGGCTATCTCGTTATGCTCAAAGCCCTGGATATCATGGAGCACGAAAACCTGCTTATAGCCCGGTGGCAGTTGCCCGATTGCCCGCTCGAGATGCACCCGGTCGATCGAACCTGTCAACAACAGGTCTGGGGCGCCAATTTCTCTCCGCGGCCCGCTGGATTCATCTTCAGGATCGTTCGTCTCCTCCAGCGGAGTTTCCACCAGCGTTTTCTTACGCAGCTTCATCAACACGACGTTGACTGCCAGCCGATGCAACCAGGTGGAAAACGCAGATTCTCCGCGAAACGTTGCAATCTTGCGAAATAACTGCAAGAAAGCGTCCTGGGTAAGGTCTTCTGCCTCGGCGGTACTTCCCACCATTCGCAGGCACAAAGCATAGACCCGCCGACTATGTAGCCGGTAGATGCGTTCAAACGCACCAGCGTGGCCCTGTTGGGCGAGGCGGATGGCCTCTGCCTCAGTCATCTCGCTGGATTCAGTTTGTCTCGTGCGGGTCACCGTACCCGTCGGGACGCATCCGTTCTTTGGGATGCACCCCTGGCTCCTTGAGTTGCACTCATGCGAAATCCTGGTGCTGGTTTGGTACCGGCGCCAACTGCTCCCGGCCAGGCATGCCGCCCAGCTCTGCGGCGAGCCATATCGATGTTCACAACCCCATTTTCTCTGGAAAGGCTATGTCCGTCTAGGGCTTACTGTTAGCAGGGCTGGAACTAGCGTTACGAGTTTCTTTCGAAAGGCTTCCAGTTCCTCGGCGGGCAAGGCGCAGAAAAATGATTTCAGTAAAACCGTCGTCTCCCCCAAGCATGTATTCAGGTCATACCCAAGCACTTCGAGCTGCCTCCAAGCCCGGTCCAGCAATTCCGGCGCTTCCTCGGATACATCCTCCACGATAACTCGGGTTTCCTTTTGCAGTTCCTCGATGATTTCTTCGAGCGCATGTAACTTATGGAAGAAACGCATACGGCCACTAAAAAGCACTTTGGCGAGCAAGCTATCCATGAAGGAGATTTTCTGCGAGGTTGCTCCACGGAAATTTGCCGAGGCAAGTGCGCTTACGTTTGGCAAAGTTCCAAAGTGGGACCCGTGTGCTTTGATCGTGCGGATGACACGTCGGAGACGAATCGCCAGACGGTCAAACAACTCCCCAAACGCAATGGCTCTTTCCTCGGCGAGCGTGAACTGCTCTTGCTCGCAAAAGGCAAGTGCTTCGTCCAAGACAATACTCAGAATTAAGTTCGAACATTCGAGTTCGCTTCGGGTGGCGCCGAAAAGTTGGTCCATTTCCTCAGGAAGCGAGGTAACCCAGTCCTCACGCACGGTACGTGAGCGTTGGCCGGCGCGTTCGGCGCGCGAAGCTACCATGTCCCCCCTTCTGAGAGGGCGTATGATACCACATCATGCAAAGCTTGACGCGGAATGCCCTGAAATCTATTGCTGGGGACGGGACCAAGGTGTATACCTAACCGGCAGAAATTTGGACTTCGAGGTTTGCGTCTCCTGTGCCTGGGCGCTGTCTGGGCGAAGGAAAGCGTCGCCGCGGCAAGACGCAATCAATTAGGTGAGTGCTTATCCGGGGACATAAGGGGAGCAGAAATGGATCATTCGAACGAGTCAAGCGGAAGTCATGTGCGCTGGGTAGTGCTGCTACTTCTCTCCTTGATGTATCTCGTCACCTATTTGGATCGCGTGAGCCTCGCCAACACCGCACCCCTGATCACGAAGGAGTATGGCTTCAGCAAGGTCACGATGGGGATTATTTTCAGCGCCTTCATCTGGTCCTACGCGCTCTTCCAGGTGCCTGGCGGCTGGCTGGGTGACCGGTTTGGACCCCGGAAAGTCCTGTCCGTCATCATGGCTTACCGGACGGTAATTGCCGTACTTACAACGTCAGCCATAGGCCTCAAATCGTTCTGGGGCATTCGCTTCGCACTGGGCGTGGGTGAAGCGGGCGCCTTTCCCACCGCGACGCGCGCCATGCAAATGTGGTTCCCGCGGGACGAACGCGGCTTCGTGCAGGGAGTCAGCCACGCCGCCAGCCGCTTGGGCGCGGCGATCGGCCCCCCTCTGGCAGTGGCGATCATGATTCATTATGGCTGGCGGTCGGTATTTTATGTGATCGCCGTGCTGAGTTTAATGTGGTCCCTCCTCTATTTGCTGGCGTACCGCAACATGCCCGAGGAACATAAGAAAGTGGCCCGCGCGGAGCTCGCCCGCATCCGCGGCGTAAACGACAAGGGCGAGATCAAGCAGGCCAACATCCAGAAGCGGCCGAAGGTGCCCTGGAGCGTCTTGCTCAAGCACTCAAATATGTGGGCAGTGATGTGCGCCTACGCCGCTTACATCTACTCCCTGTGGTTTTTTCTCTCGTGGTTACCCACCTACCTGGTCGAATACCGCAAGTTCACCCTGATAAAGATGGGATTCTTTGCTTCGCTGCCGCTTCTTGCCGGCGTCGTGGGCGACACCTTCGGCGGCTGGCTGACCGACAAACTGCTGGTCAAAACGAATAACCTCAAGTTTGCCCGCCGGTCGGTTGCGATCGTGGCTATGCTCGGATGTGGAGGGTGCACTCTGCTGGCTGCACTGTCGGTGAATCCCTACACGGCTGTCTATTGCCTCACGAGCGCGATGTTCTTCCTGGAAATGACCATCGGTCCGGCTTGGGCGGTTCCCATGGACCTTGGAGGGGAATTTTCGGGCACAGTTTCCGGGATGATGAACATGGGCGGACAAATCGTCGGCGCGCTGTCGCCTACCATCTTTGGAATCTTCGTATCCAAAGGGTCTTGGGTCGCTCCGTTCGTCCTGTCCGCGGGTCTGCTATTCGTCGGTGCGGGTATCTGGGCATTCTGGATCGATCCAGAACAGTCCGTCATCGACAAAGGCGAAGGAACGCGGGGCCCAACGATTGCTGCGCTCCCGACGCCCGCAGTCTCGGGAAATCGATGATCCGAGGATTGTGTTTCTCGTTATGAATGCTGGCGGGTAGACCGCCTATTGAAGGCCAATCACCGGCCCATCGGCGCGGATTCGACCTTCTTGGCGGCTGGCGCGAGGGAATGGAGTGCGGCCAGTACGCCGCCTTCTTTGTGTGGCACGCCTGCCAGTCGAAGGCCCATTTCTACCCCGCAGAGCGTTCCGGCCAGCATCAAATCGTTGAAACTGCCGAGATGTCCGATTCGAAACACTTTGCCCGCGAGTTTGGAGAGGCCCGCTCCGAGGGACATATCAAAATTCTCGAGGATCACTGCTCGCAGTTTGTCTGCGTCGTGACCATCGGGCATGAAGACCGCAGTCAGTGAACTGGAGTATTCGCTAGGGTCCTCGCAAACAATTTCCAATCCCCACGCGCGGACTGCGGCGCGGGTCGCTTCCGCGTGACGATCGTGCCGGCGGAAAACATTAGCCAGTCCTTCCTCCTGCAACATCCGCAGGGCCTCCCGCAACCCGTAGAGAAGATTGGTGGGCGGGGTGTACGGGAAAAAGCCGCTGCGATTCGGCTTCAACATCTCCTGCCAATCCCAGTAGGAACGCGGCAGCCGCGCATCCGAGTTCGCGCGCATCGCCTTCTCGGAAATCGCGTTGAAGCTCATGCCGGGAGGAAGCATCAGACCCTTCTGCGAACCGGCGATCGTGACATCCACTCCCCATTCATCATGGCGATAGTCAATGGAAGCGAGCGAAGAAATCGTGTCCACCATTAGCAATGCCGGATGATGCGCCTGATTCATGGCGCGGCGAAGATCGGGGATGCGGCTCGTCACTCCGGTCGAGGTCTCATTGTGAACTACGAGGACCGCTTTGATGCCGTGATCGCGGTCTGCAGCCAGCCGCGCTTCTAGTTCAGCGGCGGAAGCGCCCCTGCGCCAGTTGCCGGGCACATATTCGACCTTGATACCGAATTTCTCGGCAATCTGGCGCCAGAGTTGTGAAAAATGTCCCGTCTCGAAGAGCAGAACTCGATCACCCGAAGACAGAGTGTTTACAAGGGCCGCTTCCCAGGCCCCGGTCCCCGAAGCTGGGTACATCACGACCGGACCGGTTGTCTGGAAGATCTTGCGCATACCCTCCAGAACCTCCATCCCGAGCGTCGCAAACTCGGCGCTGCGATGGTCGATGACAGGATAGTCCATAGCCCGGAGCACTCGATCCGGGACATTCGTTGGACCGGGAATCTGTAAGAAGTGGCGACCCGTATGAATCATGTCAACTCCGACTGACTTCGGACTCGGATTTTACACGCTCGGTGGGCCGCCAAGCAACAGAAGGAATTGCTTGGTGCTGTCTTAATTTGGAGGGATATCTTGATTAGACCTTTCCCGCTTCTTCTTTTCCTTTTTTGCCTTCGTTGCGAACCGGTAAAGATTTATATTCGTCCAACTCCCGAACCTGCCAAACAGAGGGCGGCGTGGCTCACCCTCTGTGGGCTCGTCGTCACACTGTAGAAGGCAAACCCACACCTGGCTCAAAGTTTCGCCCCTTCGTTGGGGCGCTTCGCCTTGATTTAGGCCTTTGCGGCCCGAAGTCGGGCCGCTCGCCACTTGTCACAATCTCCGGCAACTCCTCCGCTTCCTGAACCGCGTCCCATATTTTTTGCGCGCCTTTTTCTCCGCGCTCCTAGCCGCCTTCCACCCTCTCTCGCCGCTCCTGACCTGCTCCCCTAAATCCGCACGAAATTGAATATGATTTTGGAGTTCGGAAAGGGGGAGGAGCATGTCCAGAGCAAGGCACACAGAGGCAGAGATCATCGCGGCGTTGAAACAGGTGGAGGCGGGACGGAAGGCGGAAG
>JBGPXQ010000011.1:0-16559 GCA_041492805.1 Terriglobia bacterium
TGGCGAACCTGCTGGCGACTGAGCAGGTGCGTTTCGGCGACATGCTCGTCGTCGATTGGGATGGTGACGAGCAGTGCTTGTCGTTCCACCGGGAAGGCCAGGGAGCTATCATCCCGCAGCCACCCCGGCGGGCCGTACGCGTACCAGCCACACGCATCGCAGTCAGTGCTGCAGGTGAAGACAAGGAAAAAGTTGCGGTGCGCGAGCTGGAACCTGTCATGACGCGATAAATTTCTTCTGGGAGAACAAACGATGAGCGCCCGGGTAAGGAGTCCCGGGCGCTTTTTTTTGCAGCAGAATTCCGTATACTGGGAACGGTGCAGACTTGCGCTGCGCCCAAGGTATGGAGGCCCTATGAGATGTTCCACCAGCGAATCTCCAAACGGAAGAATGCAACGCCGCGCACGGCACGCTTATCTTCCGATTGCGAAGTCCGTTCTCGCAAATCTTGCCTTGACCGCGCTCGTGTTTGCGCCCATGGCTCCGCCGGCCTGGGCCGACAGGACTGCCCTCAAGCCCGGTATCAACTTATTTACTCCGGAACAGGACATCCAGCTTGGCAAGCAGAACGCGGGGCAGGCCGAGAAGCAGCTTCGGATGCTCAACGACCCGCGAGTGGACAATTACTTGAACAATCTTGGGAAGAAGCTGGCGGCGCATGCGCAGGGATACAAGTACCCGTATCAGTACAAGTGCGTGAACGACACGGCGATCAACGCGTTCGCGCTGCCGGGAGGGTACATTTACATCAATCGAGGCGTCATCGAGGCGGCCGACACCGAGGCCCAGCTTGCGGGAGTGATGGCGCATGAAACTTCTCATGCCGCGCTGCGTCACGGCACCAACCAGGCGACCAAGGCGCAGCTCACGTCTGTTCCGTTTGCTATCCTGGGCGGGATGGTCGGAGGAAACTCGGTCGGGGGATTGCTGGCGCAGCTTGCCGGCAGCTTCTCACTCAATTCGATTCTGCTCAAGTATTCGCGCACCGACGAGTCCCAGGCCGACGTCATGGGAACGCAGATCCTGTACGATACCGGATACGATCCGCGCGCGATGGCTCAGTTTTTCGAAAAGCTGGGCGCCGAGACAAAAGGAAAGCAGCCCGCACAATTTTTTTCGGACCATCCAAATCCAGACAATCGAGTCGAGCGCGTGGACGAGGAGATTGACAAGCTCGGCGGGCCCCCGGCCAATTACCAGGCGGATTCGCCGGAATTCCAGCAAATCAAGAGCTACGTCCGAAGACTGCCTAAGCCGCCCAAATCCGGCCAACCGAACGCCAGCCCGGCAACTCCGGGAAAACCCGAAGCCCCGTCGTCCCACCTGAATCGATTTCAAAACGATGTGCTCGAATTGAGCTATCCGGACAATTGGAAATCGAATACCTCGGGCAGCGCGTTTGCCCTCATGCCACAGGGAGGCGTGGTGAAGGACAACAAGGGTCAATCCGCCCTGGCCTATGGTGTGATGTTTAATTCATTCCAACCGCGCGCCGATAACGGGAACCGAGCAATGATCGACGAAGCCACCGATCAGCTCGTGGCGAGTCTGCGGCAATCCAATCCCAATCTGCGCGAAATTGGAAATCGTCGGCGCATGCGCGTGGATGGCGCCGACGCCCTCTCGGCCTATTTCACAAATGGTTCGCCCGTGGGCGGAAATGAAAGAGACTGGCTCGTGACCATCGAGCGTCCGGAAGGGTTGCTCTTTTTTATTTGCGTCGCGCCGGAAAACGATTTCGATTCTTATGACGCGCCATTCCAGGCCGTCATCAGCTCCGTGCGTTTCCGCCGATAATTGTTTGCGAACGGGTCACCATGCGGGGCGCGATCTCTCATGTCAATCCGTTCTCCAAACTCAGACCCGAGATCGCAATACGGCGGGAATCGCCACCGGCATGTTCGAGGCGAATCTCAACGCGGGGCCAATCCGTGCGGAACGAAAAATGCTCCGGCCATTCAACGATGACGACGGCTTGCTCTCCGAGCGCGTCCTCGAGTCCAAGTGACTCAAGGTCCTGGAAGTTTTCGACGCGATAAAGGTCCACGTGGTAGACCTTGCACGGGTGCGGGCTCAACGCGCCGTCGCCATAGCGCTGGCTTTGGCGCGTCGGCGACTTGGAGCCCGCCAGTATGGGGCTATGAAATTCATGGACAAGCGTGAACGTGGGGCTGGTGACGTCGTCTTCCCGGGCGGCTCCCAGACCACTGATAATTCCCTTTGTGAGCGTCGTCTTCCCACTGCCAAGTTCCCCGCTGAGCATCACCATCACAGGCGGACGGAGTTTCGCCGCGATTTCCCGGCCTTTCGCGATGGTTTCTTCTGAGGAGTGAGAGACAAATTCTGGCGGGCTCCAAGTCGCCGACGCGCCAAAGCCAGCGCTATGGCGACGGCGCGTAGATCCTTCACCCGTTTCCCTACCGGCCATTTTCCCACTCCGCAAGAATTCGCGAATAGGCTTCCGGGATCGCCTCAATCAAGTCCGTAGCAATGAGCGGAGCCTGCCCCACGCGCGACGCGGCTATATCACCCGCCAAGCCGTGCAAATACACGCCGAGGCCGAGAACGCGCGCCCATTCCGCAATGCCGTACTGCGCGGTCAGACCGGCGAGAATTCCGGTGAGCACGTCGCCGGTTCCTCCGGTCGCCATCCCCGGATTCCCCGTCGTATTGATGTAGGCATTCCCCGAAGGCGTCGCCAGGATGGTATGGAAGCCCTTCAAGACCACGTACGCGCGCCATCGCCCGGCTGCTTCAAGAGCAACGTCCAATCGCCGCGCCTGTACATCCTTCGTAGTGATCCCGAGCAAGCGAGCCAGCTCACCGGGATGAGGAGTCAGGACCAATGCCGGCGCATGGCGTTGATTGAGGTGATCGGCTATACCGGCGTAGGCGTTGAGGCCATCCGCATCCAGGACGATAGGGAGATCCGTTTCCGCGATGATCGCTCGGATGAACTGCTGAGTCTCGGCGTGTGTGGAAAGACCCGGGCCAACGGCGATGACCGACTTATCGCGTACGATCTCGCCAAAGCCGCCATAATCGAAGCTGCGAAGGCTCGCCGTCCCTGCTTCCGTCGCGGCCAGTGGCGCGGTCATCATTTCCGGCGCGCCGGCGGCAACCACCGGGAGCACATCGAGTGGCGTCGCCACAGTCACCAGACCTGAACCGGACCGCAGCGCACCGCGCGCCGCCAGCACTGCCGCCCCCGATTTCCCCAGCGACCCGGCTACGATCAGCGCATGTCCATAGGATCCTTTGTGGCTGGCAGGATTGCGCGCAAGCGGCAAACCTCGAAATTCCCCGGGCTCCAACCAATGCATTTTCAAGTGAGGATCGGATTCGAGCAGTTCGGGAGGTGTTCCGATATTTCGGACCACGAGCACTCCACAGTTGGAGGCGCTCGGTGAAACTAGCTGGCCCAATTTCGGGGCGGTCAGAGTCACCGTGAAGTCCGCAGTGACAACGGGGCCTCCAAAATCTCGCGCATCGGAGGCCAGACCAGATGGCATGTCCACAGAGATCACGGAGAGCTTGGCGCCCTTCCCGCCACTTCTGGACCGCGCGGCGTTCAAGTCTGCGATCACGGAGCCAAGCAGACCCTCCACGGGACCGCGCAGCCCGGTACCGAGCAGCGCGTCTACGATCAAATCTGCATCGTCGAGCGCCGTCCGCGCCGTTTCCCACTCCGCGCTGCTGGTCACCACGCGCAGCTCTCCCAGGCCTTGTTGCCAGCGCTTTAAATTGACGCCTGCGTCGCCTTGCACCGCGCCCGGATCGGAAAAGAGAACCACGCCCGGCGACCATCCGAATCCTTTCAGGAGTCGCGCAACCACCAGGCCGTCGCCGCCGTTATTTCCCTTCCCGCACAGCACGATAATCTTGCGTCGCGCAAGGCCGGCAAATTTCTCACGCAGAAACTCGGCAATAGCCGTGCCCGCATTCTCCATCATCTGCAGCCCGGAAATACCGTACCGCTCGGTCGTCAGCCGGTCGGCCTCCCGCATCTGCGCTGCCGTCAGGACTTTCATGCGTTCGGCTCCCGTGCAGCGGGGAAACGCGCGACAATCACCGTCATATCGTCGGCCTGCTCCGGGGAACCGGACCATTCCTCCGCGGCGCGCATCATCGCATCGGCGATGACGTGGGGCGATTCGCCCTGATCGCGCATGGCCACCTCAATCAGCCGTTCGGTTCCGAACTCTTCACCGTACACATTCTCGGGTTCGATCAAGCCATCACTATAGGCGATCAACAGGCCGCCCGGATCGATTTCAATCGTGCCCTGAGCGAATCGCACGTCATTGAATAGACCCACGACCATGCCGCCGGTTTCGAGCCGTTCCACATGACTTCCTGAAATGTAGACCGGAGGCAAGTGCCCGGCATTCGTATAGTTCAGGCGGCGCGTCTCCGTATCGTACACCGCGAAGAAAAAGGTCGCATAGCGCTCGTCGGAAGTGTTGCGGTACAGGTGCCGGTTCAGGTGCGAAACAATTTCGGCCGTATTGAGCTGCGATGGGTTGTAGCCAGACTGCCCTTCCCGGTAGCGCAGGACGTCGCTGCGCAACGCCGCCTGCACGCTCGCCATTAACAATGCGGCCGAAATGCCCTTGCCGCTGATATCGGCCAGCGCGATCGCCAGATGCGTCGGCGTGATGCGTATGAAATCAAAGTAGTCACCACTGACCACCCTCGCCGGCTGGCAGAGAGCTTCCAGTTCGACGCCCGGCAATTTCGGCAGAGCGTGCGGGAAGAGCTGCTGCTGTACTTCGTGCGCGATCGACAGCTCGTTTTCCAGCCGCTGGCGCTGACGCTGCTCTTCAATCAGCGTGGACACCGAATGCATCATCGAGTTGAACGAATCGCCGAGCGCTGCCAACTGGTCGCGGTGCGGCACCCTGACGCGAAATGCGAGATCGCCTGCCTGCACGTGCTGTGTGGCCCGATAGAGGTCGTCGACGGCGGTCGTGATCGTGCGCGTTAGAATGATGCCCGTCACGAGCGACCCAAATTCAATGAGCAGAAAAACAGTGCCGACCACAAGCAGCGCCGTAGCGGCGGCTCCTCCAAGTTCGCCCAGCGGACTAAACAGCCTCCGGTTCAACAACGATGGCCGCGTGCTGAATGACACGAACAACCGGGAGGATTCCGCGTCAGCCGACACCCGGTCCTGATCCAACATGTCCAGGCTCACGATGCCCGTAATGAGTTTGTCGAAAGGGCTGGCCGCCGGCGGAACGGATCGCTGCCGCGTTGCAATTTGCTGGACTCGGGAATACGCCTGCCGGTTGATAATAACCGAAACTTCCTGAGCCGGACCGCTCCGGTTGGGGCGCAGCACGTCGAACTGGATGGGGCCAAGCTCCGGCGCAAGTGTTTCGATCAACGCCACCGTGACCGGCACATAGGCGGAAACAACCAGGCGTCCCGAGGGAGTTGCGCGGACAACGACGGCCCGCAAAGTGAGGGTATCTCCGTTGAAAACAAGTCCTGCGAAGCTATTCTGGGGAGACCCACCGTTTCCTCGCAGGAGATCTTCTCCCTTGCCGGTTTCAATCTTCAAACCCGGCAGCTCAGTCATCGCGGCTTTGAGGTACGTGGGCGCGTCTTCGGGCAATGCGAGCGCAGCGGCGCGGTGTCCCGAGGCCGCTTCGATAGCGTAGGACGTCGCCATCGTCGCTGCCACCTCTGAAACGTGCTCGACTCGCTCCTGCATATCAGTGTAGAGGACGTAGGCGCCGAGTTGCCAATACAACAAGTACGCACCGAGCCCCGCCATCGTCAGCAGCAGGAGCACCGGAACAACGGCAATGAATAGGTACGCAATCACCAGCCGGTTGCGCAAACTCCAGAGCAGATGTTCCCGCGACCAAAGGAAACCGCGAACCGCAAAGTATCCGAGGGCGAGCAATACCAGGAAGACAAAGAAGCCGCTTTGTGGGGTCTGCGGGAAGAACAATCGCAAGACCCATAGCGCTGCGTAGGCGACTAGAATTACCAGCGCCGCGGCATCCACGAGGTTCATGCGGAGCCAGAGGGCGTGGAGGCGGTTTATGGGAGTGGAGTTCATGCCCTGAAGATCAATCAACCCTGGCTTGAGCCGAACAGGCCAAGTTTCGCGTGGATAGAACGACCGACTTATTTTACCGCGTGACCGGGCTGCTTGCGTTTCTTTCCAACACAGCCCGCCAGTTTTGCCACATCACATCGGGCAGACCAAAATACTGGGGAAGATTGCCGATCGCCGCTATGGCTTCGCCCCGGGATTTCCCAGGCGGCTGTGATGACGACCGTACGCGAAGTAGATCAACAAGCCTACCACCAGCCAGACGAAGAGCCGCAGCCAGTTTTCGGCCGGCAGAGAAAACATCAGCAGCAGACAGCACAAGATTCCCAATACCGGCACGATCGAACCGAACGGCGCGCGAAACGGGCGATGCACTTCGGGATGCGTCCGCCGCATGATCAAGACTGCTGCGCAGACGATCACGAATGCGAGCAGGGTGCCGATGTTTACCAATTCGGCCAAAATCCGCAACGGCAAAAAGGCGCCCATGGCAGCGACGCAAAAGCCGGTCAAGATGGTGGACTTCCACGGCGTGCGGAAGCGCTCGTGTATCGCGCCGAAGAATCCGGTTGGCAGCAAACCGTCCCGCGCCATTGCCAGGAAAATTCTAGGCTGGCTCAGCATCATCACGAGGAGAACCGATGTGATGCCCGCGATGGCTCCGATCGAAATCATCAGCTGTGCCCACGGCAGGCCCACCTGTCTGAACGCATCGGAGACGGGAGCGTCGATATTGATCTGTTTGTACGGCACCATTCCGGTGAGGACAGCGGCTACGGCGATATACAAGATTGTGCAGAGCACCAGCGAAGTCAGGATTCCAATAGGCACGTCGCGTGAAGGATTGCGGGCCTCCTCGGCGTGCGTAGAAATTGAATCAAATCCAATATAAGCAAAGAAGACGATCGCGGCGCCCGCAAGCATGCCCAGCGGTTCGCCGCCGGGCCCCGCTTGCCCCATCAGGGTGTGACCAAAGAAGCTGAATCCAGTCAATCCGAACGGTGCGAATGGCCTCCAGTTGGCGGGATTCACGTACCTTGCACCAACGACGATGACGAAGAAAACGATCGCAAGCTTCACGATCACGATTCCCGTATTAAAGCTCGCACTTTCGCGGATGCCCTTCACAAGAATAACGGTGACGAGCGCGGCGATACCAATGGCGGGCAGGTCGAACCATGTGCCGGTCAACGCGAGATGTCCCGTGGCCAGATCGTAATCGAAAGGCGCGTTCGTGTAGGCGTGCGGCAATCCGATGTGAAAAAAGGCAAGAAAATCCTGAAAGTAATGGGACCATCCGTGCGCGACAGTGGCCGACGCGACCGCATACTCGAGAATGAGATCCCATCCGATAATCCACGCAAACAGTTCGCCCAGAGTCGCGTAGGCGTACGTGTATGCCGATCCCGCCACAGGTACCATGGATGCGAACTCTGCATAGCACAAGGCTGCAAAAATGCACGTGATTCCGGCTACGACGAACGAGAGCATCAGTGCGGGTCCAGTACGATCGTGGGCCGCGACCCCCGTCAGAACGAAGATGCCTGTGCCGATGATCGCTCCCACCCCGAGGCTCGAGAGCTGGACCGGACCGAGCACCCGGCGCAAGCGATTTTCGCCGCGGAGTTCTTCGAGCAACGTTTCGTGCGACTTCGTCTGGAACAATTGGTTTGGCATAGCCACCTTTGTTTCAAGCGACTCAGATTACCGGACAACGGCACGATTTAGAAGCCTTCGCACAGGTATTCTTGTCATGCCTGCATTCACGCGCTCCCGCCGGACCGCCGAGACCACAAAAAATACACTGGAACACCGAGAAGTACGATCACGAGACCCGGCCAGGTGTCCTGCGTCTGGTACAGGATCAGGATCAGCATGATCAACGTGGCTGTAATCATGTAGAGCACCGGAACCACAGGATAGCCCCACGCGCGGTAAGGACGCTCGGCGTTGGGACGTTTGCGGCGCAAGACAAGAACACCGCCGATGGTCAGGACATAGAACATCAGGGCCGCGAAGATAACGTAATCCAGTAATACGCCATACAGGTTTCCGTAGCGCACCGCACCGGTGGCCGAGTCTACCAGCCGTGTTCGGAGCAGCACCAGAAACGCGGCCCAGATTCCCTGCAGCACCAGACCCATAGCAGGCACATGACTTGCGTTGAGCCGTCCGATGCTGCGGAAAAACAGTCCATCCTGCGCCATGGCGTAATAGACGCGCGCGCCTGCCAGGATCAGCCCGTTCGCGCACCCGAACGTGGAAACCATAATCGCCAGGGCCATTAGCGTCGCACCGCTGTTCCCGAAAATAACGGCCAGCGTAGCGGTCGCGACGCGATCGTCGGGCGCCGTCTGAATCTGATGGAGCGACAGGGCAGACAAGTACGCCACGTTCGTGAGGAAATAGAGCGTGATGACAATCGCGGTGCCTGCAGCGAGCGAAATCGGGATGTCGCGCCGCGGATTCTTTACTTCGCCGGCGGTGAATGTGATGTTGTTCCATGCGTCGGCGGAAAATAGCGATCCCACCTGCGAAACGCCGAACGCGATCAGCAGGCCAAAGGCTCCCGATGCCGCCGTCACCGACGGGATCAGCGATTTCAGCCAGTCCGCTCCCGGCTCGATCGTCTGCGGATCGTGAAGCGTCCAGAGGCCGCTGAAGTTGGCTTGCATCGCGGCTGCGTTCCGCCCCACGAACACGCCGGCCAGGATCAGCGCGGCCAGCGCGAGTGTCTTTGCCGACGTGAATACGTTCTGGATCAGCTTTCCCAGCTGCAATCCGCGAGTATTGAGAAGCGTCAGAAAAAGAATCAAGAGAAGAGCGACCAGTTGTTGAACCGAGAGACTGATGGCGTATTTTTCGGAGAGTGCGATGGGCGGAACAATCCAGGTATTCGGGGATATCGCTGGCCAGACAACGCCCAGGAAACGCGCGAAACCTACCGCGACCGCAGCGATCGTCCCCGTCTGGATGACCAGGAACAGCGTCCACCCGTACAGGAAGCCCCAGAGCGGAGAATAGGCTTCGCGCAGGTAGATATACTGCCCACCGGCCTTGGGCATCATCGCCGCTAATTCGCCATAGGACAGAGCAGCAGCAACCGTCAGCACACCCGTAATGATCCAGGCCGCGAGCAGCCCGCCTGCCGAACCTGTGTTACGCGCGATATCGGCGGATACGATGAAGATGCCCGAGCCGATCATCGACCCGACGACAATCATCGTCGAATCGAACAGGCCCAGACCGCGAACAAAGCCGGATGACTGTGTATCCGTCGCTGCTCCAGTGACTCCCGGGGACCTCAGATCGGACATCGGGCCGCTCCTTATTCCGCTTTGCGGGACGCTGCGGAGGCCGCCACATCGAGGAATTCCCGTACGCGCTTGCCGGGGTTTGCGGCACAGATCAGGTCGCGCGCCACCGCGAGTGAGTCGGCGCCTGCGTCATAAACCTCCGCCGCGCGTTCGAGCGTGATCCCACCGATCGCAACGAGAGGCTTGCGGGTCATTTTCCGCACTTGGCGCAAAAGTTCGGTCCCGACCACGGCATCGGGATTCTGCTTGGTTGTCGTGGAAAAGATCGGTCCAAACGCGATGTAGTCGGCGGACGTCCGATCTGCTGCCGCCACTTGCTCGAGCGTGTGCGTTGAAACTCCGACCCAGCGCTGCTGGCCGCAAATTGCGCGGGCTTCTTCGACGCCCAAGTCTTCCTGTCCGACGTGCACGCCGCCAGCTCCGGCAAGCAGCGCAATGTCCGGCCGATCATTTACGATGAACCGCACGCCGCGCTGCGCCAATGCTGTGGAAAGCTGCCGCGAAATTTCGAATAGATTGCGAGAGGGAGCGTTCTTATTGCGGTATTGAATCAGCTCGACCCCGGATCCTGCCAGCGTTTCGGCCAAAACCAGCTCCGATATGGTGAGCAAGGCAGGGTCGAGTATGGCATAGAGACGAGGGAACACAAGGTTCATTTGGGTTATCCGGCGGAGACTGTTGCGAATCGGTCAAGAAAGTGCGTATCCAGCCGGCCCGCAGCAAAGTCCGCGTCCGCCAGAATCTTACGGTGCAAAGGGATGGATGTCTTGATGCCCTCGACGATGAACATCTCAAGCGCGCGGCGCATCCGCGCGATCGCTTCCCCCCGGGTGTCGCCGTACGCAATCAACTTCGCGACCAGAGAATCGTAATAAGGCGGGATCACAGCGTCGGCGTACGCCGCGGTGTCCACGCGAATTCCCGGACCGCCGGGGACCCGGAACACAGTGATGCGCCCCGCCGAAGGCACGAAAGTTTCCGGATCTTCGGCGTTGACGCGGCATTCGATGGCATGTCCACGCGAAACGGGCTTTCCGACAACCTCTTCGAGGCTTTCACCGTTTGCAAGGCGTATCTGCGACTTGATCAGGTCCACGCCCGTAACCATTTCTGTGACCGGGTGCTCGACCTGGATCCGGGCATTCATCTCGATGAAGTAGATCGAGCCATCTTCGTCCATCAAGAATTCGACTGTGCCGGCACTGCTATAGCCCATTTGTTCCAGCGCCGTCGTCACGCGGGCGCCCAACTCGGCGCGCTTCCTTTCGTCCAGGGCGGGTGATGGGGATTCTTCGATCAGCTTCTGGTGCCGGCGCTGTATGCTGCACTCGCGCTCGCCCAGGTGCATCACCCGGCCATGCTTGTCTCCCAGAACCTGGAACTCAATATGCCGCGGCCGCTCGATGAATTTCTCCAGGTACACATCCGGCGTGCCGAAGGCCTGCTGGGCCTCGTTCCGGGCGGTCCCAAAGGCCGCCGGCAGCTCTTCCGCGCTGCGAACGACGCGCATCCCGCGCCCACCGCCCCCGGCCGAGGCCTTTACAATCACGGGATACCTGATCCGCTCCGCTTCGGCCAGGGCCGCAGCTTCGTCCGGCACGATTCCCTGCGAACCGGGCACGACCGGCACGCCGGCAGCCGACATTTCTCGCCGCGCCTGGTCCTTCTCACCCATCATCCGCAGCAGGTCCGGCGATGGGCCGATGAAGGTGATATGCGACGCCTCGCACACCTCGGCAAAGTTCGCGTTTTCGGAGAGAAACCCGTAGCCGGGATGGATCGCATCGACGTTGGTTATTTCGGCCGCGCTGATGACCTGTGGGATATTCAGATAACTCTCGCTAGAGCGTGGTGGGCCGATGCACACCGCTTCGTCGGCAAACCGCACGTGCAATGAATTCCTGTCCGCCTCGGAATAGACAGCGACCGTGGCGATGCCCAGTTCTTTGCACGCGTCGATCACGCGCAAGGCGATTTCACCACGGTTGGCGATGAGGATTTTTCGAAACATTTGAGGCCGGTGAAACCGGGGTCCAATTTGTCTATTCTTTCTTACCTGTGGGGCGCAGCGCGAACAGCGGTTCGCCATATTCCACAGGGTGACCGTTTTCGACCAGGACTTGCGCCACTTCCCCGCTGATTTCCGCTTCAATTTCATTCATCAATTTCATGGCTTCGATGATACAGACGGTTTGGCCCGCCGCAACGAGGTCTCCCACCTTTACGAACGGCCCAGCCTCCGGATTAGGGCCTGCGTAGAACGTACCCACGATCGGCGACTTTATGATGTGGAGGCCGTCAGCCGGGGATGCCGGTTGCGTCGGCGCGGAAGGCTCTGGCGCCACCGCGGGGGCTGCTTCTACGCCGGCAGGCGGCGCAGGAGCGGACGTTCCCGGCACCACGATTTCTGAAGATGCCGGCAGTGCCCGGTTTGGGCTCGCGCTTGGGGGCGTGATCGCCTTTTTCAGCCGGATGCGCAGGTCGCCATGGGCATATTCGAACTCCTCAAGCCCATGCTCGGACATGAAGGAAAGCAATCGCTCCAATTGCCCGAGGTCCACCCCCGGGACAGAAAACTCAGAACTCCGAGAGTGTTTCTTTGATCCCTTCATGGCTGTTTAGAGTTCGAGGAGTTCCCGCGAAGCTGTAGTCAGGATTTCAGCACCGCGCGGGGTCACAACGGCATCATCTTCGATTCGGATTCCGCCGACGCCTTCGATGTACACGCCGGGTTCCAGGGTTACCACGTTTCCAGACTCCAAGAGCCCCTTTTGCCCTCGAGCCAGCCTGGGATCCTCATGGATTTCCAGGCCGATCCCGTGGCCAGTGCTATGGACAAAGTAACGCCCCAACCCCTTACGTTGCAGGACGCCTCTGGCAGCCGCGTCCACCGCTCCGGTTGCCACCCCCGCCCTCACCGCGGCGCGTGCCGCATCCTGTGCTTCCAGAACAGCCTGATGCCAACGGCGGACCCGCATGGGGGCCCGGCCGACATATACGGTGCGCGTAAGATCACTGCAATAGCGGCGCAGTATAGCACCCAGGTCCAGCACGACCAACTCATTTTTCCCGATTTGGCGCGTCGTTGGGCGCGCATGGGGTAGTGCCGAGCGAGGTCCTGCAGCCACAATCGCCTCGAAAGACTCACCGGAAGCCCCTTTGCGGCGCATCCGGTAGCCGATCTCGGCGGCAAGGTCAAGTTCGGTCACCCCAGGCCGAACGAGGCGGATTGCCTCCTCCATGACCTCGGAGCCGACTCGGGCCGCGTCGCGAATTCGGCTGATTTCAGATGCATCCTTAACCGCGCGGAGTTGTTCCACCACACCATCGATTGCCAGCCAGCGGGTACCCTTCCCTCCAGTCTTCTTCAGAACATCCCAACCCGCGAGGCTGAGCCGCGAAGGGGCTATGGCAGCCCGAATACCCCTCTTCCGGCGCAAGTATTCACCGATAGCAGCTAGGAGTGGTCCCCCTCGGTGTAAATGCGTTCGAATACCCGGTGATTCCTGTTTTGCCTGAATGGTGAACCTGCCATCAGTAAACAACGTTGCGGATGAGGGCTCGACTAGCAAGACGCCGGAATCACCGGTGAAACCACTCAAATAATAGATATTCGGTGGATGCGTCTCCAGCAGCGTGTTTGCTTCTGCGGCTTCGAGAGCGTGGCGAACGCGCTTCAAACGGTTGGCAATCATTGTTTCCATAAAAAGAAGGGAGGAGACCGAGGTCTCCTCCCGAGTCACCTGATTTTGTTTCCCTCCCGCGGGACCTAGCCAGGGAGAATCCTGGGGGTCACGAAGAAGAGCAGCTCCTGTGTGGATACGTTGATCGTGGTGTGCTTGAACAGATTGCCAATCAGCGGCACACTGCCCAGAAGAGGTACCTGGTCGACGCTCGTAGTCTGGTTGTTGATCACCACACCGCCAATGACCACTGTCCCCCCGTCGTTGATCAACACTTTCGTTTCGGTGGACTGAGTGTCGAGCGCGGGAGTTCCCTGGATGCGAGGGATGCCTGTGTCGATCTGCGTATTCTCAACCGTCACATCCAAGAATACTGTGCCCTCAGCGGTTATCTGGGGCGTTACTTCCAGCTTCAACACAGCGTCGATAAACTGAACGGAAACAGTGTTGTTGATAGTTGTCTGAATCGGAATCTTGGTACCTTGTTTCACCGTCAGCTTGTCGTTGTTCTGGGTCACGCCTTTAGGCTCCGATAGAACTTTACCCACGCCTCTGCTTTCCATCATACTCAGGACAAAATCAATGGCGTAGTTATGTCCTTGGGTCGAGAATGCGAGCCCACTGGTGGGTGAACCGGCGCCCAAATTCGTGTTGAGAGGAATTGAGCTCTTGCCCACGGACGAGAACGGCGGAGTTATGGAGTGGACGATCGGACTCCCAAAAAGTGCGTTCCCGACCAAACCACCGAACGCCGTATTGCCTGTAGCGCCTGTGGGGGCAGAGAATCCAAACTGAGTACCGATTTCACGCGCAAATGTGCGCGAAGCCTGCACGACCCGGGCGTCAATTTCCACCTGCTGTGACTTCCGGTCCAGTTGACGAAGCAAATTGTCGATTTTGGGGATCGAAGCGGGAATATCCCTGACGATCAGAGTGTTCGAACGCGTATCGGCATATACATCACCACGCGCGGTGAGGAACTTCTTCAACGTGATCACCAGTCCATTCGCGTTGGCATAACTGAGAACACGCGTAACTGTTACTGTTTCGATCGCGTCCGTTTGCGCCTTGAGAAGATCGCGCTGTTGGTCGGCTTCACGTCTTAGCGTATCTTGTGTTGCGATTCGCAGGACGTTGCCGTCGATCTCTTTTGTCAGCCCGTTGTTGCGCAACACAATGTCCAGTCCCTGGTCCCACGGCACTTCATCCAACACCAGGGTTACCGACCCCTTGACCGAGGGGTCTAGGACGACGTTCAGTCCGCTGATTTCGTGGATGAGGCGGAAGAAATCCTTCAAGTCCACATCTTTCAGGTTCACCGAGATTGGATCGCCCGTGTACTTCTTAGCCGGCGAAGGAGCAGCCGCAGTTTGCTGGGCAGCTGCCGGCTGACTTTGGAGTCCGGGGACTGCCGGCTCATCGGCTGGGCGCGCAAATGCCAGATCCTTCCCAGTTAGCCAAGCAGGAAGCGGCATCTCGGGGGCTCTGGCAGACACAAGATTTCGTCGGAATGGTTTCGCGACCGGGTGAAGCGCCGCCGGAATGATTTCCTCGGCAGGCGATGAGAACGAAACCGTTAGGTCTGAACCATCTGCTTGAACACTGAAGGGGACGGCTTTGGCAAGATCGATCACGACACGTGATTGCCCGGGATTCGGCTGTCCGATGCGCACGCCACGTACCGGGACGTACTCGCTCGGCACCGAATGCCTGGAAAAAACCAGGCGTGTATCTGCAAAGTCCAGAACCAATCGCGCCGGATTGTCCAAGCGGGAAGTCTGGTAGCGAAGTTCCCCAGTCCCAGTGATGCGCACCGACGTCTGCATCCCTGCGTGGGCAACTGCAACGTCCGAGATCGACGCTGATAGCCCTGTCGTGCTCTTTGCCGCCTCATAAGCTACCTGCGCGCTCGCCGGCATTGCCGCCACCGCGGCACCCACCAGTAGCAGGCAGCCGAACCGGAAGGCTGGCCATTTGGTCTTCATTGCTGTTCTCCTGGACTTGGATAAAGTCGCTTGGTCACCTGGCGTTCAAGGGGCTTGCCAAATGCGTCTTTGCCAATCTCTTGGAACGATACGGCCTCGATTGTGATGTGCTGAACGGAGCCGTCGTAGAGCTTGTCGCCTTCCCGCAGGAAATAAACTCGCTGCTGCGGGTTCGATACGATTGCGATCATTCCGCGGGCCCCCCCCACGATGCCGTCAATGCGCAATGTTCCGACCACGAGCCCAGCCTTTCCGGGCGGGAGATTTTGGGGCGTTGCATTCCCCTGACTCGGTTTGTTCAGGAGCGCATCGAAAGGATCACGGCGGGCCACGGAAACTTTTTCCTCTGCCGGTTTTTCGACAGGGGGCTTCGCAGGCTTTTGCTCCGCCTTTTTTGCGGGAGCTTTGGCGGGAGCGGGAGACTTCGCAGGTGCAGGCGCCGAAGAAGCCGGGGCCTTAGCTGGAGTGCTCGCTTTGGGCAGCGCACTCGTGGGGGCCTTTGCCTGCTTGGCAGGCGCCGGAGTCTTAGACTGTACGGGAGAAGACGCAGCCTTGGCTGGCGGATTCGGATTGGCCTGTGCCTTCTCGGGGGCCTTTGCCTGTTGCGCTGGAGGCGCAGCCTTCGGTGCGACCGGGGCGGGCTTCGACGCGACCGGCGCAGCCTTCGGAGCGACCGGGGCAGGCTTCGATGCGGTGGGCGCTGGCTGCGATGCCGCAGGAGCTTTGCTCAATTGGTCCCGCACGTTCGATGGCTGCACGTTCGGGTGTTCCTGCGCTGCCGCGGAAATCATGAAAACCGCCGGCAGGACCAGCAGCAAGAGAGTTCGCGATAACTTTGCGAGTCGCATAGTCAGTCGGCTCGATTCCGCCTAACGACGGGCGGGTTGATTCTTTCCAGCCGGGGCAGGTGCCGTGTCCCCTGGCTTGCTGAAAAAAGTTGTAACCAAGCACTTCCCGGTGACGGTAGTGCCTGGACGTAACGGGAACGTCGCATTGCGAGTATCGGCGAGCCCGTTAAACGTGAGGTCACCCACATTGATAATCCGGGACAGCCGGCTTAGTCGGGCAAAGAAATCCTCAATATTGAAATACGGCCCATCCACATCAATTTCGAAGGGAAGCTCATAGTGAAAGTCCTTCGCCACAACTGCATCGGCGCTCAGACGGCGGATCTGGACGCCGGAAGCCGACGCCGCACCTTCTAGCAGCCGCATGAACTCGTCCAGCTCTTTTTCTTCGGGAACGATCGTCTTCAAAGTTTCCAACTGGTTTTCGAGCGCCGCCATCTCGAGCTTGAATTCCGCATAGCGCCGTTCGTACACCTGCAACTGGGATACTTGCTGGTTCAGGTCCGTATCCTGCGTGTGATGTTCCTGGAGCGTGTTTCGCATGGCCGCTACAGGGGACATCGGCACGTATTCGCCGGCTCCGATAATCAGCAGCGCGAGCGCAAAGAAGACCAGCGCCTGGAGATACCATGGATATTCGCGAAACGAGATCGCCA
>JBGPXQ010000013.1:0-15789 GCA_041492805.1 Terriglobia bacterium
CCGGAGCAGCAGGCGAAGCTCGTGGAGATCCGGAGTAAGTCGGGGAACAAGTGAGGGGGACAAACCCGGCGCCACTGAGGATACTCGGGTGGTTCAATGTGCACCTTGCGGAGAATCGCTCGCCGCACCCGACAGAGAGGTAGCCGGTTACGAGAGCTTGAGTCTCACCTGGATTGCCATCGAAGAGCGCCCCCGTCGGACACCATCTTGGCAAATCCTCTTCGGACTAGGAGTCTCAGGGCATCGATAGCATCACGTTCGGATGGCCGTAAAATGCACTACACGCAGAGGTGGGCGTACTCGGCATTTCGATTCGAGCCACCGCGCGATAACTCCCGGATCGTCGCCTACTCTTCCAGAACCGGTTGTCTCCGAGTACGACGTGATCCAGGAACAATCGCCGACGGTCACGATCCGCGAAGGCCACCGCGTCAAGATTTATCTCTCCTGTGACTTAGTCCCCGGACGAGTCAGACCACAAGAGGCCGGACCTCTAAAGGTCAGCGGCATTCGAGCCAGAAAGTGAGGGCATGAGACCCGCGTCCAGTCCACATGGAATGAATCTACGGCTCCTTGTAAATCAGATCGTGTGAGTGCTTCTTCTCGATCTCGTCTTCCTCGGCTTTCGACAGCGGGACGTTTTTCTCTCCTTCCCGAACGTGACGTGACCGGGCCGCCGGGGGCATTCTTGCAGCGAAGAGCAGACGGAAACAACAACGCAACCGCCAGCGCGCTCGCCCAAATTTAATCCTGCTTAGCCATGCGCATCACTTTTCCAAAGGAAGCGCTTGCACAGCGGCCTCATCTTTCAGAGGCGTCGTAACTGCCGACTTGGGTGCGAGCCACTCATAAAAGAATCGGCGCGCCTTCCCGCCTTCCCGGCGTCGCCGCACGGCATCGAGCACGGCCAGGCGCGCCCGTTTGCCCGACCCGAAAAATCCGATCCAGTACGGGACGTGGATCTCGAGCGGAACAGATTCGGCGCGGATTGCGAGGTTGCGGATGTGGAAAAAGCCGGTCGAATAAATCATCCGGCGCACTTTTTCCGCTGCAATCTCGCCGACGCGCGCCGCATCGAGGAGCGGCTCCGGCCGGTTGCGGGTTTCAATCTCCACCAATTCTGCCGCACCCGGAACGTTTTCGAAGCGGTACGGGTCGAGCCGGCCGCAAACGGCATCCACCGCAATTAGCACCGATTCTCGTCGCGCAGCGTTGGTGATTTCGACGCGATACAATTGGAAAGGCACGTACGCGTCCGCAATCATCCGCAACGGGCCGCCGGCCATGCTCGTGAGAATTCCGGAGAGCCCCACAGGGATAAAACGGTCCAGGGCTTCCTGCCGGGAGCAGTTCGGCTTCAAGCATAGGATGAGGCTCATCGGGGAATTTTTCCGGGAATTACCGGAAGTGGATCCATAAGCTAATGACCGTCACCAGCAACGCAAGACTGAATGCGACGTTCAGGCGATGTTCGAGCGTTGTTTCTCGAGCCAGCCGCGGGCCGGAGACCGATGTCGCATCGATCCGCTCGCTGATCGTTGCAAACGTAAGCCCTTCGAGCTTTTCGCGCGATGGCGCAGCTCCCATGAAACTGACGGCTATCAAAACCGCCGCGCAAATGACGAACATCAGAATGGCGTAGTGTAGGAAGTTCATGTCCACGAGCCCTCGAATGGCCGACGAACTAAAATGGCGGCTCTTATCAAACACTTCGAATATGAACCTGACCGTTCCGAGGACAAATCCCACAAGCAGCGAACTGATCGCTCCGGTCCCGTTCATCCGCGGCCAGAGGATTCCGAAAATGAAACAAACGGCGATGGGCGGGCTGATGTACGCCTGCACGCTTTGCAGATAGATGAAGAGTTGCGCGCTGAGCAAATGGATGAACGGCACCCAGAGCAGGCCCAGAAGGACCATGATGCCCGTACAAATCCTTCCCACGTTGACGAGCTGAAACTCACTCGCCGAGGGACGCAACTTCTTGTAGAAATCGAGCGTGACCAGAGTGGAAGCCGAATTGAACACCGAGCTCATTGCCCCCATCAGCGCAGCCAGAAGTGCCGCAATCATCAGCCCGACCAGGCCTGCCGGAAGGAGGTTCACGATCAGCATCGGATAAGCGATGTCGCCGTTCACCACATGGCCATTCTGCATCTGGAATGAATTGCGAAAGAGCGCGAAAGCGATCAGCCCCGGCAGCACCAGGATGAACACCGGCAGGATTTTGAGAAATCCGGCAAATATCGTCGCCGCCTTGGCATGACCTTCATCCTTGGCGGAGAGCACTCGCTGGACGATCACTTGATCGGTACACCAGTACCAGATACCCAGAATCGGCGCACCGAAAAAGATGCCTGTCCAGGGGAACTCGGGATCGCTCATGGGCTTGATCATATGGAAATAGGATGGCGGTACGGCGGCGCGCAATCCGGCAAACCCACCGACTTTGTCGAGACCGATAAAAGTCAGCACGACAGCGCCCAGGATAAGGATGAGCGTCTGCACCAGGTCTGTATAGATCACCGCCGCCAGGCCTCCGGCGATGGTGTAGACCCCGGTGGCGACGACGAGAATCAGGGCGGCGGTGAGCGGGCTCCAGCCGACAACTCGCTCCAGTACGACGGCGGCAGCGTAAAGATGAACGGAAATCTTCGTGAAGATGTAAGCCAGAATCGAAATGCCGGCCAGGTAGACGCTGCAGTGGCGATTGAACCGGCGCTCGAGGAACTCCGGCATCGTGAAGACGTTCGTGCGCAAATAGAACGGCACGAAGACCCATCCCAGGATCAGCACGATGACGCATGCCAGCCACTCGAAGTGGCCGACGGCCAATCCCGTCGTGGCGCCGGAACCAGCCAGTCCGATAAAGTGCTCGGTCGAAATGTTTGAGACGAAGAGTGAAGCGCCAATGGCAAACCATCCGACGTTGCGGCTCGCGAGGAAGTAGTCTTCGGAAGTCCGTTCCTTGCGAGCGAAATAAAACCCGATGCCGAAGACCACCGCGAAATACAATACGATGATCGTCACATCCACCGCCTCAAGTGTTCGGTGCGTCTCCGTGACGATGGAAGCGAGGAGCATCACTCCCTCCAAAGTTGTAATGCGTTTCTAGCCCGGAAGGACTGCGAACGCGCACTGTACAATAGCGCCGCTTCCGTCTCAACGGCTTTTTGGCTTCGAGGCTATTCTTCCACAGCAGTTCGAGATGACGCGCCGCCCGATAATCAGGGCGGAATCTCATTCAGAGAGCGGTTGTTGACGTAGGAGCACCAGAAGGCTGAGCATCGCAAGACACGCAAGGAGGGGCACAAACAAGCCGACGCGCAAACTCCCTACTCGCGTCGAGATCAAGCCGACCAGCCATGGGATAGTGGCTCCGCCAAGACCGGCCATCGCAAACATGATGCCTCCGATTTGTCGCGCCGCCTGGCCATAGTATTTCACCAGCCACGAGATGAAGACGGGATAGACTCCTGCGAGTCCCAGACCTGCCGCAGCAACACCCACTTCCGCGCCCCATAAGGATTTCGCTTGCAGAAGGATTCCAATGCCACTCGCAGCCAGAATCAGGCCGGTGCTTACAAGGACAATTTCGCTCAAGCGCGCGAGCACCGCCGGGGCAAGCGCTCTCCCTAATAGCAACGCCCCCCAGAAAAACATCGGTGTGAGTGCCCACAAGTTTCCCGGCGATATCTCCATGCGCTTTGCGTGTGTCGCGGCCCATCCTGAAACGGAACTTTCCACACCGACGTAAAGGAAAAAAAGTCCGGCCAGAACCACGGCGGTCGTTGTTCCAGCATTTTGCATCGGTAGGGGCATCGCTGCGATTTCGGCTTTCCGTTTTCGTGGCTCAATGTTCATCGTCAGCAGGAACATGGCCACCAAGCCGGCGGAGCCCGCGATTCCAAAGAGAAGCGCAGGAATTATCCTGTGCTTCTGCGCGAGCAACACGAGAGGAGAAGACGCAACCGCGCCGATGCCCCAGGAAAAATTCAGCAGACTTAACGCGGCAGCGCGGTGTGATTCCGAAACTTCCGCAACCCACAAATTCGATCCGGGCAGCACAAGACCCAATCCAAAACCAAAAACCCCTGTGGCCGACAGGCCGAAGGCTGCGCTTCCAAGGCCCAGGCCCGCGGTCCCCAGCGCCAGACACAGGAAGCCAAGAATCAGAGTCGGACGGTAACCACGCCTGGGGATGAAAGCACTGGAAAAGCCGGCGCCGGCCATGGAGCAGGCGAACTGCGCAGTAAAGAAAGCCCCGGCGCGCTCATCGCTGAGCGTCCATCGGGCCATCAACACGGGAAGAATGGGGCCGAGAAAAGTTGTTACCACTCCCGCGACGACGAACCCTCCGTGGATCACTGCGGTTGCAGCGGTCTGGCGCGGAATCACAACGGCCGGAGGCTCGATTTGATGCATACCAGTGAAAGCATACTGCCGGAGGGCGCGGGGGCTGGCAAGGCTCAATTCCGTTCAGTCGGGAGTACCGGTGCGGTCGAGGCGCGAATGACGAGCTCCGGCTCGACCGTGATCACCTTCGGGCACGGTGCCTTACCGCCGCTGGCAATTCGGCGCAGCAAAGTCGCCGCTGCGATTTCTCCCATTTGGCGCAGCGGCTGTCGGATTGTCGTCAGTGCAGGATTATGAAACGCGGCGCTCTGAATATCGTCGAAGCCGACGACGGAGATGTCCTCCGGAACGCGGCGGCCCGCCTCGCGCAACGCGCGAATGGCTCCGATGGCAGAAATGTCGTTGAAGGCGAAAAGCGCGGTAAAATTTCCTCCCCGCGCAATCAGCTTTCGGGAGACATGGTAGCCCAGCTCAGACGTCGGGATATCACTGTCGAGCTGAACGTTCAGCCGATCATCCATCGAGAGGCCCAGATCTTTTGCCGCGTGAAGAATTGCCTTCCATCGTACTTCCGTGTCGGAGCTGAATTCCTGCCCTTTGATGAAAGCGATGCGACGGTGGCCGAGGGATCGCAGATGCTCGAGCGCCAAACAGGCAGCGCGAGAATGATTGAGCGAGATATTCGTCACACCTTGTACGTGACGATGGCCGGACACCGCTACCACCGGAATGGACAAACCATGCTTGCAAGGCGTGTCCACGGCGATCAGGCCTTCCACCGCTCGGTTCATAAGCAGCCGCGGATATTCTTCAATCAGGTCCGCCCGGTGGTGGTGACTCACCACCAAGTAGAAGTACCCTTCCTGCAACAGGTGGTCTTCAATGCCACCAAGCACCAGTGCTGCATAGCCCTCGCTGATCTCCGGCACAACGACACCGATGGTCAAACTGCGCTGTTTGCGCAGCGAGCGCGCAAAAAAGTTTGGCTTGTAGTGGAATTTGCGGGCCGCAGCCAGGATGCGTTCGTGCGTGGAGCGGGGAATCGCATTCGCCGCGGGTGATCGGTTCATCACCAGTGAAATGGTAGCGGGAGATAATCCCAGGTAATTGGCGAGCGCTTTCAAGCTTACAGGCTGCGGAGGAACTCTTGAATCGGCAAGCGGAACCGCACGCGGCCCATTCTTACGGGGCATAGGGGGAGCACTCTGGCACAGCGGCCTCCGCAAGGCAAGCCATCTCTCGGCACAAGAAATTCTTGACACTGCGCTTGGTCCGGTGCTAGATACTCACATTGCCTGACTAAATCGATTTAATGAACGGGTGTGATTCAATCGATTTGTGGCGAACACTTCGCAAGATCTGGGGGCATTATGAAGAAAATGAGTTTCGTCTTTGCGCTGTTCATGATCCTGGCTTCTACGGCCGCAGCACAGTATCGAGCCAGCATCGAAGGCACGGTCACGGATCCGAAGGGGGGCGCCATCGCCGGTGCGAAGGTCACCGTCACAAGCCAGGACACCGGCGTGAGCCGAGAAGGCGTGACCTCGGCGCAAGGATTTTATCGAGTGGATGCCCTTCCTCCCGGAAAATACACCGTAACAGTCGAGATCTCTAGTTTTAAGAAGAGCGAAACGCACGATGTCGTCGTCAGCGCGGAGCAGGCGCGAGGACTTGATGTGAAGCTCGAGATTGGCGAAGTGGCCCAGAAGGTGACCGTAAATGGCGCGATCGAGCCGAATATTCAGACCGAAGATGCCAATATTTCTGGGACCATTACAACTTTGCAGGTGACGAACCTGCCTGCGTTTGGCCGCGATCCCTATGAACTGGTGCGGCTCTCGCTCGGTGTTTTCGGAGATAGCGCTCGCCAAACAAGCGGGAACACGCAAAATCTTCCCTCACAGGTGGGGCCCGGCGGATCGAACTCGCAGATTTTCCAGGTCGAAAACCAGGTCCAGATCGTGTCGGACGGCCAACGCGTTACCGCGAATAACTTCCAGATTGACGGCGTGAGCGCCAATAGCCTGGGCTGGGGCGGCGCGGCAGTTATTACTCCCAACGAGGAATCCGTCAAAGAAATCAACGTCCTTTCCAGTACGTATTCCGCCGAAGACGGCCGGAACTCCGGCACCCAGATCAAGGTCGTTTCACAGAATGGCACGAATGCCTTTCACGGTAGCGCACTGATGAAATTTGATGACCCGGGCTTGAATGCCTTTAACAAGTATCATGGCCCGTTCGGCGGCCCACAGCGCGTTAACAACAAATTCCGGCAGTTTGGCGGCAGTCTCGGCGGCCCCGTCATTCACAATTCACTCTTCTTTTTCTTCTCCTATGAAGGTGAACGCGCGAACAACACGACCCTCGCCTTGAATCAACTCGTCGAGACCTCGAACTTCCGCACTTACATTCGGAACGTTTTGCCGAACAGCCTGGCGGCGAAAGTCTTCGGCACGACGGGAATCGCTCCCCGTGTCGTGACGGTTTTGGGGAGCACGGTAGATTGCTGCTCCGTGAATCCTGCATTCCCACTTGGCACCTATTACGACAACCAAGATGCGACTCACATGGGTGTGGGGCTTGGGCCAGACGGAATTCCGGATTTTGAGCATGCGAATATCAACCAACCAAATACCACATCCGCCGATCAGTTCAACGGGCGGATGGATTATAACCGCGGGAAAAATCAGTTCTTCGGCAGCGCTTACTATACGCGCCGAAACGATCTTCAGGGCGGCCGGCGCCCGATCGACGACCTTACGTTCAAACCGCTGAACTGGTTGCTGACGTTCGGCTGGAGTCGCACAATCAATTCGACACTCCTGAACGATCTCCGGTTTAACGTCACGCGATGGTCCTTTGACCAGGTGGCGTCCTCTACACAGACGAATTTCGGCATCCCGTTTTACAATGTATTCGACTTCAATGGCACAGGGTTTGGCTGCTGTCTCAATATTGGCGCGCAGCGCGGCGGCACTACGCCGGGCATTCTGACAGAAAACACATTTGATTTTCGCGACACCGTGACAAAGATATGGGGAAGGCATTCCATCCGCTTTGGCGGAGATATCGGAAAGAACCAGAACAACAGCAACGAGCAAGGCGGCGCCCGGCCTCTCTTCCAGTTCAGTTCTTTCCTGGACTTTGCGAACGATGCCCCGCAGTTCGAAGCCATCACCGTAGATCCGCGCACGGGGGGCCTGCCGAGCGGTGCGCGTTCCTTCCGCACAAGTCTCTATGCGCTGTTCATTCAGGACGACTGGAAATTGCGGCCGAACCTGACGCTGAACCTCGGCCTGCGCTGGGAATATTTTTCACCGCTGACCGAAACGAAGAATCAAATTAGCAACTATGTTTTCGGACCCAACGGGCAAACGGACGGGAGAGTGGTGGCCGGACAAAAGCTGTATAACCCCGATTATCATGACTTCGGCCCGAGACTCGGATTCGCCTGGAGCCCGACTCGGTTTCACAGCAATGTGGTCGTGCGCGGCGGATTCGGAATCAATTTCAACCGTATTTACGACAACATTCTCGATCCTGTCCGCTTCAACACGCCCTTCGCCGCCGACGCCACCGGCTGCTGCGCGGGCCCGGGCACATCGCCCGCTTCCGTCGGCATCGACTATGTGCTCGGCACGAGTAAGTCGCCCTTCAGCTACCCGGCCAATCCGTTTCTGGCGTTCGGCGTGGATCCGGTCACGGGCGGCTTGTGCGCCAACGCCGCGTGCACCAGCGATACTCGGATCACGATCTTCGGCTCGCACCCGAATCTTCCGAATGCGCACGTCTACACCTACTCTTTGGGCGTGCAGTGGGAGATCATGCGAGGCACGACGCTCGAGGTGGGTTACGCAGGCAGCGACAGTCGTAAGCTGATTCGCGTGGTTGACCTGAACCGTTTGATGCCCGGCGACACGTTTGACGGCAACCAGGATTTCAAGCAGACGGTCGGCAGCAACGGCGTCGCGTGCGGCCCGAGCAACCCCACCTGCACCGCTGTTCATCTCACCGGCAATCCCAACTTCGGCCGCATCTTCTTCCCGCTTTCGGACGTGAATGCGACGTACAACGCGCTGCTCGTGCGCGTGAGCCATCGCTTCTCTCACGGTTTCCTGGTCAACGCGAACTACACGTACGGCAAGACGATCGACACTGCGTCGTTTGAAATCGGCAACCAGCAGACCGATCCACTGAACCAATCCCTGGATCGCGGTCTTGCCGATTATGACGTACGCCATTACTTTGTTGCCAACGGGGTGTGGGAGCTTCCCATCTTCCGCGGACGCCACGATTTCCTCGGGAAGACGCTGGGCGGCTGGTCCATCAGCTCGATCTTCACGTACCACACGGGATTCCCGTGGACGCCGATTGTCTTCGGCCCGACCAACAACGATCCAAATGGGGATGGCTTCCGTCCCGACCGCCCGACCTCCTATGCGGGAACGTGCGTCAATAATCCATCGAACACCAACTTCATTAATGGCGTCTGTCCAACCACAAACTCACGTCCGGGCAATGCACCCAACGACCCGAATTTCCCAACCATCCTGACCAACTGCGGCGCGGGGTCAAACAATTGTTTTACCACCGCGTTCCCGCGCGGTCGGGCGCCGATTGGCCGGAATACGTTCAAGGGACCGCGTTACAAGGATGTGGATTTCAGTTTCGGCAAACAGTTCGGTTTGCCCACATTGCCGGTTCTCGGTGAGAATGCAAGTCTGCAGTTCCGGGCAAATTTATTCAATGCATTCAACATCCTGAATCTGGTGCCCATCCCCAACGTCTCCAGCAATAGTGACATCTCGAACGCTTTCGCCTTCGGCCGGTCGCCGGGTGGTCTTGCAGGCCGGGTCGTCGAATTCCAGTTGCGGTTTGCCTTCTAACTCGGATGACTTTACCGGCAAGAACGGTGGGCGCCTTTTGCCTGCCGTTCTTCTTCCGGCATGAGTTCTAGTAAGGTTCTCCGATCATGAAGCGATCATACCTCGACAACTTTCTCCTCACGGCCGCTCTGATCGTTTGCGCGTGTATATTTCCAAGTCCGGCCGGCTCGCAGGCCCAGGCGCCTCTGCAAATCATCGAAGTCGATACGCAAGCGCAGCTGCGGCCGTTCCCGCATTATTGGGAGCAGATGTTCGGATCCGGCCGCGCGATCCTTTCGCTGCGCGAAAGTTACCGCCATGACCTGCGCGACGTAAAACGCATCACCGATTTCAAGTATGTCCGCTTTCACGCAATCTTCCACGATGAAGTGGGCCTTTACGACGAAGACGCGCACGGCAATCCTGTTTACAATTTTTCTTATGTCGATCAGATTTACGATGGCTTGCTCGCAAACGGCGTCCGCCCGTTTATCGAGTTGGGCTTTATGCCGAAGAAGCTAGCGGCCAATCCCGGCGCCCTCCATCCCTTCTGGTACAAACCAAACGTCAGCGCACCCAAAGATTGGGAGCGCTGGGAAAAATTAATCGAGCAGCTTGCACGGCACCTGGTGAATCGCTACGGCGAAGTCGAGGTTGCGCAGTGGTATTTCGAAGTCTGGAACGAGCCCAACATAGATTTCTGGGCCGGTGATCCGAAAGAAGCCACCTATTATCAGCTATATGACCTAGCCGCCCGGGCCCTCAAGCGAGTTTCGCAGCGGCTCCGGGTGGGCGGCCCCGCAACGGCGCAGGCCGCCTGGGTGGATCGCTTTCTCGCGCATTGTGCGCAAAATAATATTCCCGTGGACTTTGTCTCGACGCATGTGTACGGGAATGATTCGGCCAAGGACGTATTTGGAACCTCGGAAAAGATTCCGCGAACGCAGATGGTCTGTCGTGCCGTGAAGAAAGTGCACGATCAAATCCAGGCTTCCGCCCGGCCCGATCTGCCGCTGATTTGGAGCGAATACAACGCCAGTTACGCGAATGAACCCAGCGTCACCGACACGGCTTTCATGGGCCCGTGGCTTGCCGATACCATCCGGCAGTGTGACGGCCTCGCTACGATGATGAGCTATTGGACGTTTTCGGACGTGTTCGAAGAGCAGGGCGTGATCAAGAAGCCGTTCTATGGCGGGTTTGGGCTGTTGGCGGAAGGTGGTGTCCCCAAGCCGGCGTTCAATGCCTTCCTGCTGTTGCACCAATTGGGAGACAAACGGATGGAGGAAAGTTCGGATTCCGTACTTGTCACGCGCCGTGCCGACGGCTCATTGGCCATTGCCCTCTGGAATCTCTCTCTGCCCGATGAGAGCGGCTCGCCCAGGAGTTTCACGCTGAAGTTCTCCGGTCTGCAAGGCATGCACAGCGCGAGCATTTCTCTTGTCGATCGGGAGCACGGCTCCCCTCTACTGGCTTATGACGCCATGGGCCGTCCGGCATCCCCCACGTCTGCGCAACTCGAAACTCTTCGCAAGTCCGCGGCCCTCCCTCCGCCGGAAAGCCGTCCGGTGCAAGATGGCGTGCTTATCGTGACGCTCCCGCCGCATTCCCTCGCGCTGATTGTAGTCAACTGAATCAAGTCAGATTCATTTTTTGCCGCGTCGTTGGCCGGCGCCGGATGAAATCCCGCCCGCTCCATTCCCCGCCGTGCATACTCGTTTTTCATAAATGTATCCCAGACAAAACTCGTGCGCGCATTTTCAGCCATCAGCAGGGTGATGCCGGAGTTGATGCCGATCACGTCCGGGTTGAACCATTTGGTCAGCGGATTAAAGGCGTCCACAAAGCCGTACCGTTTCCAGGCACGTTTGTCGAATTTTTCGCGAATCGTCTTCAGGACGCGCAGAGTCTCTTGCGGCCGGAACGCCAGGGAACCGCCCGCCGCCGATGGCACGATCGTCCCGTCGATGGGTCCCATGGGCGGCGGTCCACCCCACACGACATATCCATGCGGCGAATCCGACGCCGTGATGCCCCACAAATCCTCGCTGTAATCGGGAAAGCGCTGCGCCAGGCTGAGACACCACTTCTCGTGCACTCGCGTTGCAATCACGGAATTTTCGAAATAATCAGTGTACGCATCACGTTTTCCGCGAAAATCGAACCAGGCATGCGAGTACTGATGCACAAAGAGCGGCGCACGCGACCCAACGTAGCTGATTCCTTCATATTCGAAGATCGGGCGCTTCCACGCTTGCCATGTTTCTGCGGGTAGCGGATGGCTCGGTGAGCCCAGGCCGAGCAGATAGATCATCATCAGTTCGCTGTATTCATTCCAGCGTGACGGAAGAAATCCGCTCTCGGGCCTCCAGCCCTGGGAAAGCGTCTTGCCGCCATTCAGCATCCAGATCCAGTCCACGCGCTCGTAAATCGCTGTGGCCAGGTCGTGGATCTCCGCATTCGCAAAATGGGCCCGGCAAGTCAGAATGCCGCACAGCAGCAAAGCTGTGTCGATCGAAGAAACCTCGGAATTGAATGCGCGCTCGCCGCTGTGCATCTTCATCCAATGCAAAAAGAAGCCATGCTCGTGCGCTGCCTCTTTCCACAGGTAGCGCAGAGTTGCGCGGGCGCGTTCCTGAAGTTTTTTACTTTCCTGCCAGCCCCGGCGGTCGGCGATGCACAGGGCCGTCAACCCGAAGCCAGTCGCCGCGATGCTTGCAACATCACGCGCGTCCGGGCCATTCGCTTGCGTGCGATCCTTCACGAGGCCGGTAGAAGGACTCGCTTCCTCCCAAAAAAACAAAAAGTCCGCCTTCTCGACCTCCTCAAGAAATGACTCCTGATCTTGCATGAAGGATCGTAAGAGCGGCGTGGATTTTCCCTGCGGCCCGCCGTCCGCCCACACCAACGGCCCGAGACATTCTTCGAGAGCGCCAAGCGGAAGTATCAAACCCAACCCGGCGACTGAAGCGAGCCACTCTCTCCGCGTTTGCTTCCGTATTTCGGACCGAGATGTCTCGAATAGGTTCGTCGTGGAGTTCATACGTTTGTCCGCCGAACAGCGCAGAAACGAGTCGCAGGTTGCATTCGCTTGGTAAGTCTTGGCTACTTTAGGACATCAAGAGGAGTCCGATCAAGGGTGGCTTCTTCAGGAGATGCAGAAATTCTGCCCTTGTCCAGAGGAAGAAGGCGGCTGGTATGCTGTGCTGCACGTCCCCGCGACGCGCTTCGATGAAGACCCAGCGATTGAGTTGCTGACAAAGAAGAATGTTTACGCCCTTTTCGGGTACTTTAATGATTTTCCCATCCGACGGACATCTGATTGTGAGCTTGATTACGCCCGAGCCGGAGTTTGCGGAAGGAATAAAATTTTTACTCACGCTGTTTTGACTGTGCGGAGGTAGCGATCAGACACGAACGTCAGCCGACAGGTTGACGGTGTGCGTGCATTTGATAGGGGCGGTGGGGATCA
Organism: Terriglobia bacterium; assembly: GCA_041492805.1. Classification (GTDB taxonomy): domain Bacteria; phylum Acidobacteriota; class Terriglobia; order Acidiferrales; family UBA7541; genus Palsa-360. The sequence continues at coordinate 12,694 of JBGPXQ010000013.1, forward strand.
AATTCAAATCTCGATCCCACAATGCCCACGTTTTCATTATATTACAAAGCGCCGACCGTTTCGCAATTGCTGACTTGCTGACCTTTGGGACCGTTCTGAAATCTGCTATACTGACTCAAGATTTTAGAACTTGGGTCCTTCCTTGCGCGGGAATTTCCCGCCCTCTTACGGCAGCCCTCGGCATGGGGGCGTCGCCGGAGGCAGAAATTGCTTCCGGTTTCTGCCCGTGGTTCATCACTGCTAAGCCTGCCATGCCGTCAAAGCGCAAAAGTGTTCTTCGTCCATTAGGACTACCTCAGAGAACGGAACGATTATGGCTCTGATTTTCCAGAGTAATATCGTAAAAAATTGACCCAATCGGCTGGCAGTACAATCCGACTTTTCACCAGCCATCCCGTTCAATGCCAAATAGCCGAGCATATAGAAATGGCAGCACCCAACATTTCGATTCGAGCCACCCCGCGATAACTCCCGGTTTGTCGCGCACTCGGAAACTATCGCGGGAATGCGGACTTTGACTTCGGAACAGCGGCTATATATCTGTATAGTCAGTACCCGACAAATGAAAGCAAGTTTCCGATTTGCGACGTTATACGTCCAACTCAACGACGCCCATTTGACATGAAGTCGACTTTGACTCTGCCGATCTGAACGTGATGTGAGATTCTGTAAGCTCAGCGTACGATAAGAGCGCATGAAGGCCATCGCTTCTGCACAGTGGTTGATCATTTTCTTGTATCTGGTGTTCGTGTCGCTTGTCGCCTGCGCTGCGCTCGCGAGCACTGCGTCCGCCGCACCGAATGAAGCGCAGGCGCCCTCGTGTGCCCCAGTCTTTCCATACAAAGAAGGCTGGCTGGGCGGCGATTCGGCGTTCTCGATTCCCCTCCCAGATGGGCGAAGCCTGTGGCTGTTTGGCGATTCGTTTGTGGGAAGCGCCAATCAAACCAACCGGCGGGGCTCGAAAATGGTGAGGAACGCCATCGCGCTTTCCGCTTGCGATGCAAGAACGAGCTGGGACATCCACTATTACTGGCAGGACCGGCACAAAAAGGCGCCCGCCTCCTTCTTCGATTTGCGCACTGGAAATTTCTGGTACTGGCCCGGAGACGGATTCGTCTATCAGGACAGCGTTTATGTAGTGCTCTGGAAGATGAAGGCCAAGCCTAAAGAAAAAATATTTCCCTTTGGGACCGCTGGCGCAGTCTTGGCCAAAATCTCAAACATTTCAGCTCCACCGGGCGACTGGCAAGTCACTTATCTCCCTCTACTGGACATTCCGAATCTCGTTCTGAGCGCGAGCGCCGTAGTCCAAGACGGATACGTCTACCTCTTCACTCTCTGGGAGGACGATACGCACGGCCGGCCCATGTTGCTAGCGCGCTTGCCGCTCACCGGTCTTGCCGATCCCGCATCGCACCTCGAGTACGTGGATCAGAATAATCAATGGAAGCCCGGGTTCGATCCGGAAAAGGCTTTCGTAGTGATGGACAAAGGCGCGAGCGAGCTTTCCGTTCGCTATCACCCGGAGTCGAAGATCTGGGTCGCCATTTCCGGTGAGCCGCTTTTTATTTCCAACAAGATAGTCGCGAGGACGGCACCCAACCTGACTGGGCCGTGGTCCGCAATGCAGACCGTTTATGAGATTAAAGAGTTGGTTCCATCCACTCCGGGATGGGACAAAGACACCTTTTGCTACGCCAAGAAGGAGCACATCGAGTTCGCGGAAGGTGCGAACCTCCTCATCACCTATGCGTGCAATTCGTATCAGTTCAGCAAGCTCGTCTCAAACATGAGCCTCTATCGGCCGCAAGCCGTGCGCGTCCATTTGCCGGAAACGCTGCCCTAATCGTTCAGAGGAAACGCGTAAAGCGCGGCGGCAAGTCCTAAATTGCAGGCACTCCGGCAAGCAGAAAGCGGGGAGAAAGCTGCTGAGATTGCCGAAAGCTGAGGATCAGCGAGCAGACGTTTTACACCTGGCAAAGGAAGTAGGCGGGAGTGGGGCTGAACTAGTTGCGGGCAACCTGTTCAACAAGCCTCTATTCGCACGCAACTCTCCTCCCTGCCCAACTTCCCAAACCAATTCTCATTCGCGTACTCGGCGGAAAAAGCGTGTCCAAAACGTGCCAAGAAAATTGTCCAAGCTGTCACAATTGACGATACTGACAGGAGAGTTGGAATCACATCTTGAGCGTTCTGAGTAAGTTGGTAAGGGGCAAGGCATTGCAAAAATCGCCCGGAGAATCCGGCTTACAGACCTGTCCGCCACAATTATCTTTCTTCCAGATCCTATCCACAGGATTCTGGATGATTCCACGGCCCATCTGCTGGTCTCTAGGATCCAGCCTCCTTCTCTCCCCACAAACCTGAAAGTCGGTTGATGCTGTCCACGATTTGAGATGAAGTTGGATTGTTGCTGCGCGGAGGGATGAGAGGCTCTGCTAGGAGCGGACCGAAGGATTCGACTACTTGAATGCCGCTGCCACCATGACCCAGCGCTGCGACTGGTTCCAGGACATGGCGGGAGTGACGGCACCGAGCGCGGCGACGCTTCTGTCTTCGTCTCCGCTGAACCCGCCGAGGGCCGCATCCCGGATCGTAAAGCCCGATCCGGCGGTGAAGGTCATCCCCAGGTTATCCGCCGAAGCGGCCACAACCACCATTCCGCCGACCCGCGTGGGTGTCAGAGCGGGCGCGGTACCGGAGGTGGTTGCAGACGGTCCGAACGATGCGGATTGGGTATCGAGCGGATTGGTCTGATCGGCGCCCGCGTACTGCAGGACGCTAATCGTGTCGTACGCATCGGCCACCGGGAAGTTACAGGTGACGACGTTGGCGGCATTCCCCTTGATGTTCTTGGCGTACCACATCTGGATCACGCCAACGCTCGTGTCCGATACCCCGGTCAGGCCTACGAAGGTGTTGCCGGCCGTGTCCGTCGGAGCGTTCTGCGCCGAGAAGTTGGTGCCGTTGCGGCAGATGACCACGAGCAAGTTCCCGGCGGTGTGGTTGGCTGCTGGAGCGGCAAGGGACGTGACCGTGCTCCCGGTGCTGTTGGCCGCGCTGGCCTGATTCACCAGCGTGATGGCGGCAGCGCCC